>JACNJM010000116.1:5772-11575 GCA_014382605.1 Anaerolineae bacterium | reverse complement strand
GTGGTTTTATAAACGCCCGTATCCACCAGCAGCCCGGCGTTGCCTTTGTCGCCTTGCAAGACCACCGTAGCGCCCGCGGTAGGGGTCAGGCTATCGCTAAAATTGTAGAAGGGATAATTCAACGAGTAAGGCCCCACCCCCGAAAAGGCCTCACCAACCCCGATTACAGAGGTCTGCGCCGCGTCGCCCGCAAAGGAAGCCACGCCCAAATACTCTCCAATAAAATCCGTCACCTGACGATTCCACAAATAATCTTGGCCGCTCACAACCAGACAGCCCCCCGTATCCAGCCAGTCTGCCAGCGCGCCCTCGCCTGAGATTCCCGGCCCGGCGGGCGATTTCCACCCATCCCCCACAAACCAGATCACAATTTCGTAGGGAGCCAACTGCGCCGCGCTCGGCTCGGTGTCGCTGTTATGCGTATCCCAAACCGCGTAGGCTTGCCCCAGCGTATCCAGCGCGGCGGTGTAATAGCCGCGCACATCGGGGTTGTTGTCGTCATCATCCACCAGCAATACCGATACCGGCGTGCGGGTGGTAAAGCTGGCTGCGGTGGGCGACGAAAGGCCGCAATAATTACCTGCCTGCACGCGCCAATAATAACGCGTGCTGTTTTCCAACCAGGTTGGCAGCGTGTAGCTGGTTTCGGCGACTTCAGCAGTTTGCAAAATGATGTTGAAAGCCGCGTCGGCGGCAACTTCAATCCGATAATAATAGGCCTGCGAGATTGCATCCCAGCGCAGTGTTGGCGCGACTGAAATATTGTCGGCACCATCGGCGGGGAAACTCAACACGGGCACAGCCGGTGCGGTTTGATCGACATGCAGCGTGACCATATCGGTGTGAACAAGACCGCCAGACGTGGCGACAATGCCAAATTCATGATCGCCTGCGGCGATGGATTGAGTGGCGCCGAGGGTGAGTACACTACTCCCCGGCGGGACAAGCGAATCTGGCTCAAAGTGGAGCGTTGCCCCAGCAGGCGGATTCTGCACATCGAGCGTCACCAGCTCATCAAAACCCAATAAGGGATTGATATTAATATCATACAGGGCTGCTTCCGGTGCGCAGATATTCACAGTTTCGGGCGCGGCGTCAATACGGAAATCGGCCCCGCAATAATCCTTAGCAGCCTGTACCGCGGCAGGGGCATCCACCTCGCCCCAACCGGTAGCATAATTTGGCGAGCGAGCGCCATTGCCGGTGCCATCGTCATACGGAACCGGCCTGGCCGTAACCTGCAAAATGCTCTCCGTCGTGGCATATTCCCCGATCAGGCAGGGCGCGGCATCCCACATCAGGGCGATCAAACCGCTGACATGCGGCGCAGACATGGAAGTACCGCTCATCAAGCGATAATCACTATTCCCTGTGCGCGCCGCCGAGCGGATATCAACGCCCGGCGCAACGACCTGTGGCTTCAAATTCGGGTATTCCGCGGGGTTGAGCACATCCGGGTCATCGGTTGGGCCCCAGTTGGAATGGGACGCGTATACGCCATCGGCATTGCCGGTAGACCCTACCGCGGTGACATTGCTATAGCGCGCCGGGTTGCCCACCGTATTCAATCCCGGCGGCGATGAATAATTACACGATGTGCTGTTCCCGTTCGAGAAAACCGGATAAATCCCCGCGGCCAGCCAGCTTTCGACCATGCCCAAATACCAGGTATCGAGATACTGCACGCAATCGCCCCAGGAGTTGTTAATAATATGCGGGCGTTTGGATGAATCGGGATTCTGGCCGTTTAAATCCCAGGGAGCCAGTAGAAACTGACCGCATTCGAGCAATTCGCTGTCGTTGCCCTCAAACGCCTGACATGCCATCCACTGCGCTCCGGGGGCCATGCCAATCCCCCCCGAGCCAAGAATCGTGCCCATTGTGTGCGATCCATGCCCGTGCCAGTCATTGGGTTCGCGGTCACTGCCGCCCAACGCCGGATCCCACCAGTTATAGTTATGATCAAAGTTACCATCCCCCAGATTACCGCGGTAGGCATCGATCAGGGCTTCATGCGTATAACGCACCCCGGTATCAATATTCGCTACCACAATCCCCGACCCATCGTACCCCAAAGCCCAGACTTCAGCCGTGCCAATCTGGGCAATATTACTTTGCGCCGCGTTGGGCACAGTCATCGGCGCGGCAATATTTTCAATCGGCTCAACCAATTGCGGGCGACGACGGGCGCGCAGCGCATCAATTTCGACAAAACTCAACAACCCGTTAAATGTCGTCTGATCCGAGACGTTCACCAGAATGGTATTATTAATCCAGAAAGATTGGTAGTCAATCCCTTTGGCATCGAGATAAGCGCGCACGCGCTGTTGTGATGTATCCGCCGAGATTTGCAACATATTGATCACAAAGCGGCCGCGCGTCTCCCAATCCAATTCATAAGCTAAATCCAGGTTGGGTTGGTGGCGAAACTGGATCATATATCCGGCTTCTTGCTCCACCATAAACTGCGCCTGCAATTCTGGCTCAATCGCAGGCTCCGGGTCTGTGCCTTCATCCGCGGCGCGCGCCACCAAAGGTTGCACAGCGGGTGCGGCGAGGCCAAACAGCGTTGTAAAAATGAGTATACCAATCAGTATGTGTTGCTTATGCTTCATTCGGGCGTTCCCAAAGTAATTCTCCGCCATGAATTTTTCGTTCGTTTATAATTCTACCATTGACAGCGATCATTGAAAGGCACACTATGAAATCACTCGTACTCGGAGCCACTGGATTTATTGGCGGACAAATCGCCCGCGCAGCGTTGGATGGCGGCTGGGAAGTGCGCGCCCTGCGCCGCAACCCGAAAAGTGTAGGCGATCTCGAGGGCCTACCCATCGAGTGGGTTGCCGGAAATATAACGAATTCTGCCTCCCTGCGGGCTGCTATGCAAGGTGTAGAGATTGTCTTCCATGCCGCAGCCTATTATCCCAGCGGCACACATCCACGACAGGTGCCTGCAGCAGTGGCCCACGCCCGGCAGGAGATTGAAACTGTGCTCAATGCTCTGCGCGCAGCCCAGGTACCGCGGCTGATCTTCACCTCCACGCTCTCCACTATCGGGCAACCCCCACCCGGAGAAAAGCGGCTGGCCGATGAGCGCGATACTTATTCGCCCGGCTCAATGCCAAAAAACGCCTACTACGAGTGCAAAATTGCCATGGAAAATGCCGTGCTGGCCGCGAATGATATTGATGCTGTTGTGCTCTGCCCCACCGCGGTTTTCGGCCCCGGTGATGTGCATCTGACAATGGGCAAATTGCTCATCAGCGTGGCGCGGGGGCGCGTCCCCGCGTGGCTGCCGGGAATCATCAATGCCATAGATGTGCGCGATGTCGCCGCGACGCATATCATCGCCGCACAACACGGCCAGCGCGGCGAACGCTATATTCTCGGCGGGCATAACTTCACAGTCGAAGAAGCGCTGCGTCAGGCCGCCCGCGCGGCTAATGTGACAGAGCCACGTTTCGAGATTCCGCTTTGGGTCACGCGCATCCTCGTCACTCTCGATGATGCGCTGCCCTTCATCTCCATTTCTGGCAATCATCTGCGCGCACTTCCCCATTGGCAGGGCTACAACACATCCAAAGCACAAACAAAATTGGGCTTGAAGCCGCGCCCCTTTGAAGAAACCGCGCGCGACGCGCTGAGTTGGTTCGAGCAAAAAGGTTATTTGTGATGAAGCCGCTAAAACTCAATAAATTCATTTTTGCTATCTTTGCAATCTTGCTGGCCTCTCTGGCTTGCGGAGACACCCCAACCGCCAGCATCCCCCCTACGCCCGAAGTTTCTGTCTTTGATTCCGGGCGCACAGTTTACGGATTTTTCCCCAGCCCGCCGGAACTGACCAATGAAAGCCTGCTATCCACGCTGGAGGGCATCCGCCAACATGGCGATGTGATTCTGGTACAGCGACCCGTCCCCTGGGCGGCGTTCATTGAATCACCTGATGCCGAGTCGCAAGAATACACCGATCTGGTCAATCTGCTGACCGTGGCTTCCCAGCATAGCCTCGAATATATTCTGGTGATTGATCCTCTCAACGGTCTCGACCGCCGCCAGTTCGCCAACTTACCAAACGAACTCGAAGGCGGCAATTTTGGCACCCCCGAAATACGCGCCGCCTTCAAAAATTACGCCATCCGGATGGCGGGTGATCTGCAGCCGCGATATTTAGGATTAGCATCCGAAATCAACACCTACGCCGATGCCCAACCCGCCGATTTTAAAAACTTCGTCAGCCTGTACCGCGAGACCTATGCCGCTATCAAAACCGTTTCACCCAAAACGCAGGTTTTCGTCACCTTCCAATGGGACGATCTCAACAACGTCATTCCCTTTGATAGCGCCGACGGCGAACCTTTCCAACCCAAGTGGGAGCAAATTGAAATCTTTGAACCACAACTGGATATTTGGGCAATTTCATCCTATCCCTTCGTGGCCTTCGAATCCGCTGTCGAAATCCCTGCCGATTATTACACTCCCCTGCTGGCGCGCACCAACAAATCGCTGGCTGTCGCCGAGGGCGGCATGAACTCGCGCCCAATTGGGCAATTCTCCGGCACACCCCAAGACCAAAGTGACTATCTCAGCGCTATTCACCATCAAATTGGCGCGCGGTTGCATTTTTGGATTTATCTTGTACTTGACGACATCAATGGCGAAGCCTATCGCGATTTTCTGGCGCAAAACGGTATGGAAACCAATGCCGATACGATTTTGTGGTTTGCCGCCGTGGGGCTGCGCGAGATGGACGGCACTCCAAAACCTGCCCTGAAAATATGGGATCAAATCACACGGACCGAATAAACAACCCGGAGCCGAAATATGAAACGCTATCGGATGATTCTCCTGCTCGTATCGATTACGCTGTCTTGTGTCTCAATACCGGCCTTGACCACCTCCCCAACGCCAGTTTCCCGCCAAAACAGTCTCCCCGCCGATACTGTAAAATTATCACCCACCGCTGATGCCTGGCCACCGGTCAGCGCCGCGGGATGGAGCCAGCCGCAACCACTGGACGCGCCGATCAACACTGCCGGGGGCGAAGACAGCCCATTTATTCCCGTGGATGGCAGCGCGTTGTATTTCTTTTTTACGCCGGATGTACGCGTCCCGGCGGAGGAACAGCTTAACGATGGCGTGACTGGCATCTGGGTGGCGGACAAAATTGAGGAAGGGTGGGAGGCGCCAAAACGCGTGATCCTGGCATCGGGGGATGAACTGCACCTGGATGGCTGTCCCTTCGTGCTGGGAGATTGGATGCTCTTTTGTTCGGTGCGGGAAAGTACTGCGGGCGAAATACGCTGGTTCAGCGCCCAAAGGGTGGATTCAGTCTGGGCAGATTGGCAAGATTGGAGCGGTGAAATTGACCCGGCCTATCAGGTCGGCGAACTACATATCTCAGCCGATGGAAACGAATTGTACTTTGGCTCGGAGCGTCCCGGCGGATATGGCGGTTTCGATATCTGGATGTCATTAAAAACAGATCAGGGTTGGGGCGCACCCATTAACCTGGGGACAGGGGTTAACTCCGCTGCCGATGAAAATCGCCCCTTTCTCACGGCTGATGGCGCGGCCTTATGGTTTGATGCCACCACCCGCAGCGGCGCGTACTACCCCGGCCCGGCCGTTTTCCGCTCAGAACGCCAACCCGATGGCACATGGGATACAGCACAGGAGATTGTCTCGCAATTTGCTGGCGAACCGGTTCTATCCCCAAATGGAAACACGCTCTATTTCGTGCATCATTACTTTAATGAAGACTTGAGCCAAATGCTCGAAGCCGATATTTACGTTTCCCACA
>JACNJM010000116.1:0-5187 GCA_014382605.1 Anaerolineae bacterium | reverse complement strand
GCTATCCCATACGCCCGGTGATATAAGCTTCGGTCAGTTCGTGTTGAGGGTTGGTAAAGATTTTCTCGGTAGCATCAAATTCAATCAGTTCCCCCAGCCAGAATAACCCAGTAGAATCGGATACCCGCGCCGCCTGCTGCATATTATGCGTCACAATCACAATTGTGTAGCGTTTTTTTAGTTCGTGAATCAGCTCCTCGATTTTTGCGGTCGCAATCGGGTCCAGCGCTGAGGCCGGTTCATCCATCAGAATCACTTCGGCTTCAACGGCCAATACGCGCGCAATGCACAGGCGTTGCTGCTCCCCCAGCGAAAGCCCCAAAGCGTCGTCGCGAAGTTGGTCTTTGACATCATCCCAAACTGCGGCGCGTTGCAGGCTGCGCTCGACAATTTCATCGAGATCGGAGCGGTTCTTCGTCATCTGGAGAACCCGCGGGCCAAAGGCCACATTATCGTAGATGCTCTGCGGGAATGGATTCGGCTTCTGGAAGACCATCCCCACCCGCTGGCGCAGGTAGGCTAAATCCATATCCGGGGCGTAGATGTCCTCACCATCCAGTAGAATTTGCCCTTCGACGCGCGTTCCCGCGATGGTATCGTTCATACGATTGAGACAGCGCAGGTAGGTCGATTTTCCGCAGCCCGACGGACCAATTAACGCGGTCACTTTTTGGGGGAAAATATCCATATTGATCTGGCTCAAGGCCTTACTGGCCCCGTAGTAAAAATCTAAATCGCGGATGGTAAAAACAGGTGAATTGCTCATACAGGAGATTATACACAAGGCATAGCTCCTTGCGTAGAGTTTTGCTCCGCAAAGTTCTCTTGTACCCGATTTTGTTTGCGGCTATAATCTGCAACCAATGAAGTATTTACGCATTCTCCCATTTATTATTTTCCTGTTTTTCCTGGCCGGATGTTCAAACCAGGACGGCACAGCGGACACTTCTTCCGCGAGCGCAGATACGATTGAAAATAAAGGCTCCGATACGATAGTCAATCTGGCATTGGCATGGGCTGAAGAATATCAGCACGTCCATCCGGATATTCGTATCTCGGTAACTGGCGGCGGATCGGGAACGGGTATCGCCGCGCTGATTAACGGCACGGTGGATATTGCCAACGCATCTCGACAAATCAAAACCGAGGAGATCGAAGCGGCCCAGGCAAACGGTGGCGATCCAATAGAATTTGTAATTGCCCGCGATGCGATTGCTGTCATTGTTCATTTAGAGAATCCCGTCAACGAACTCACTTTACAACAAATTTCGGATATCTACAGCGGGAAGATCGATAACTGGCTCGAAGTTGGCGGCGAAGACCGCCCAATTGTACGCCTGTCGCGCGAAACCAATTCCGGCACGCACGTTTATTTTCTCGAAGAAGTGCTGCGCCTGGGCGCGAAAGACAACCCAACCCTGTTCTCGCAAAATACGCTCTTGCTGCCCTCGTCAGAGGGCATTAGCGTTGAGATCCGCCAAAACCCCAATGCAATTGGCTACGACGGGCTGGGTTATGTGACCGATGAAATGAAAGTGATCGCGGTTGCGCGCGAAGCGGACACAGAGTATATTCTGCCCTCCGCAGAGACGGTTAACAACGGCCAGTACCCCATTGCACGCGATTTATATATGTATACCAATGGCGAACCTACGGGAGCGGTCGAGGCCTATCTCGATTGGATACTCTCTGCCGCGGCCCAGCCAATTGTGACCGAACTTGGCTTTGTGCCAGTTTTACACTGAAATTCATTGGTTGCACATTTTACCAGCCACAGAGATTTTTGAGAAAAACATCAAAACTCTTTTTTCTCTGAGCACTCTGTGGCAATGAACAAGTAAATTAAAACCACCATTATTGGTCCTGAATAAGAACTCCCATGGATAATTCTCTCAACTGGCGCGAAAAAATCATCACCCGTTTCATCAAAGTATCCGGATACTCCGCCATAATTTTTGTCGGCCTGATATTCTATTTTCTGCTGCGCGAAGGATTGCCTACGCTCGGCGAAGTTCAATTCAACAGTTTGTTCGCCACCCGCTGGTATCCCATCGAAGATTACTTTGGCATCCTACCGCTGATTGGCGGTTCGCTGATCGTCACCATCGGGGCAACGCTGATCGCAGTTCCGTTTGGCGTAGGCGCTGCAATCTACATCTCGGAAATCGCGCCGCGTTGGATGCGTGAAATCCTTAAGCCACTGGTGGAAGTACTCGGCGGCCTGCCCTCCGTAGTGCTTGGCTTTTTGGGAATTTTGATACTCTCACCGTATTTACGCGTGTTTCTGGATTTACCCACTGGCCTGACCGCGCTGGCCGGATCATTGCTATTGGGAGGCATCGCTATCCCCACGGTAGTCTCTGTAGCCGAAGATGCCCTCGACGCGGTGCCAAAATCGTACCGCGACGCGGCTCTGGCGTTGGGCGCCACCGAATGGCAAACCATCTGGCGAGTGACGCTCCCCGCGGCCCGTTCCGGCGTGCTAACCGCCGTGATGCTCGGCATCGGGCGCGCCATTGGCGAAACCATGACCGTGATGATGGTCACTGGCAACGCCCCGGTAATGCCCGGTGGTCTGGGCGCGCTCTTTGAGCCTGCCCGCACCATGACCGCCACCATCGCCGCCGAAATGGGCGAAGTCGCCAACGGCAGCGTTCATTACCATGTATTATTCTTCATCGGCATCGTTCTGTTCCTCATCTCACTCATCGTCAATGTGACGGCTTCGGCTGTCGTCTTCCGCCAGCACAAACGCCAGGAACGGATTCTTTCATAAAAGCAGATATATGATAAAAGCCACCTCAACTTCTACAACTCGCTACACCACTCAACGCATCGGTTTCGGCTTGCTCACCGCCATGACTCTCTTCACTGTGTTACCAATCCTGGCGGTGGTCATTTATATTCTTGTACTCGGTACTCCGGCTATTAACGGAGAGTTCATCAGCGGCTTCCCACGCGAAGGTATGCGCGCCGGGGGTATCTGGCCTGCGATTGTGGGCACCTTCTACCTCACGCTGGGGACGGCCATCTTCGCTGTTCCGCTAGGGATTGGCGCGGCGATTTACCTCTCGGAGTACGCCCCCGAGAACCGCTGGACGCGCCTGATCCGTATCGCGATTATCAACCTGGCAGGCATCCCTTCGGTGGTCTACGGATTGTTTGGCCTGGGCTTGTTCGTGTTGTTCCTGCAATTTGGCACCAGCATCCTGGCGGGCTCGCTGACGCTCTCAATTATGACGCTGCCCGTCATCATCAGCACCACCGAAGAAGCCCTGCGCGCCGTACCGCAAGCTTTTCGAACAGTGAGCATTTCTCTCGGAGCCACCAAATGGCAAACTATCCGCCGGATTGTCTTGCCCCAGGCGCTACCCGGTACGCTCACGGGCGTGATCCTCGGGCTGGAACGCGCCGCCGGGGAAACCGCGCCGATCCTCTTCACGGTGGCTGCGTTCTTTCTGCCGCGGCTACCTGCTTCGCCACTGGATGCCACTATGGCGCTGCCCTACCATCTTTTCGTCATCTCCACTCAGGTTCCTGGAATGCCGGTCAAAATTCAATATGGCACAGCATTGGTGCTGCTCGCCTTTGTCCTCGGGATGAACTTCATCGCCACCACCATTCGCTCACGGGCGCGGGCGCGGCGTCAATGGTAATTCAGCATGAATAAAATCTCCATCGAAAATCTGACCCTGCATTATTCGGATGGCACCGAATCGCTGCGCAATATCACGATGGGCATCCCGGCCAACCAGATTACGGTTTTGTTTGGCCCCGCAGGAGGCGGAAAGTCGAGCCTGCTGCGGATTTTGAATCGTCTCAACGATTTAGCGGATGTCACCTACCTGAATGGGCGCGTGCTCCTGGACGAGGAAGATATTCTCAGCCCCAAGATCGACGTAATTAACCTGCGCCGCCGCGTGGGGATGGTTTTCGCCCGCCCGGTGGTGCTGCCAATGAGCATCCGCCAGAATCTCACCTACGGCCTGGAAGTTGCCGGAATGAAAGACCGCTACCGCCTGGACGAGGCCGTAGAGCGCAGCCTGCAACAAGCCGCCCTGTGGAATGAAGTGCAAGACCGCCTGGACGACCCCGCGATTGCCCTCTCTGGCGGGCAACAGCAGCGTCTGTGTTTGGCGCGTGTATTGGCGCTGGAGCCCGAAGTGATCTTGCTCGATGAACCTACCTCCGGCCTGGACCCAATTTCAACAGGGAAAGTTGAAGAGTCGCTGCAAGAATTAAAGAAAACCTATACGATTGTGCTGGTTCCACATTCGGTACAGCAAGCTGCCCGCACCGCCGATTTTGCGGCTTTCTTCTTGCAGGGCGAATTGATCGAGTATGCGGCTAATAAAATACTATTCACAAATCCCGAAAATCAAAAAACGGAAGATTACGTCGAAGGCCGTTTCGGATAAATTACTGGAAAGGGAAATCGCATGACCAGAGAGACATTAGATCATCAAATTCAAGATTTGCTCAACAATATTTTGGCATTGGGCAGCATGGTCGAAGAAGCCATCCTGAAATCGATTAACGCACTGAAGAGCCGTGATATTGAATCCGCAAAAAGAATCTACGACGCAGATTCGGTGATCAACCAAAAACGCTTTGAAATTGAAAGCGCCGCCATTATTACCATCGCAACCCAACAACCCATGGCGCGTGATTTACGTATTTTGGCTTCGGTGATTGATGTCGCTGGAGAATTGGAGCGCATGGGCGACTATGCCAAAGGAATCGCGCGAATTACGCTTCGCCTGGGGACCGAAGCGCCTATCAAGCCGCTGATAGACATTCCACGCATGGCCGATATTACCGCCGGGATGCTCCACCGTGCGTTAGGCGCTTTTGTCAGTGCGGATAAAGACTGCGCGCTGGCCCTTCCCAGAGAAGACGATGAAGTTGATCTACTGTATAATCAGGTATACCGCGAATTATTGACCTTTATGATCTCAGACCCGAGCACGATTGATCGAGCAACATATCTGCTCTGGGTAGCGCACAATCTGGAACGCACCGCCGACCGTGTGACCAATATTTGCGAGCGCACTGTGTATATCGCCACAGGTGTACTGGACGAGATTGACATTTCAGACGACGAAGTGCGCTAAACCGTATCAATTCACCATTGCGACGAAAAAAATCGCGTGGTATCACCATAAAAAACAGGAGTGTCTGTGCTGC
>JACNJM010000072.1 GCA_014382605.1 Anaerolineae bacterium | reverse complement strand
AAAGTTGAAGGTTAATTTTCAACCTGTAACTTTCAACTTATACCCCGTTAACGGATCTCAGGAGAATCAATGAAATCTCTCATCCAAAAACTTGTCGCCATCCCCGGCCCATCGGGATACGAAAACGAAATCCGTGAAGCGGTACGCGCTGAAATTGAAGCCTATGCCGATGAAATCCGTGTGGATGCGCTGGGCAATCTGATCGCCCGCAAAGCCCCTTCGGGCGCAAATTCATCCGGGCAGCGCGTGATGCTCTCGGCCCACCTGGACGAGATTGGTATTATCGCCACGCATATTGATAAAAATGGCTTCGTGCGCTTCAGCAATCTTGGCGGAGTTTTCCCGCGTTACACGCCTGCGGGGCGGGTGCGCTTTCTCAATGGCGCTGCAGGCGTAATTGACACCGAAAAAATCGAGAGCAGTTTCCGCGTGCCACCGATTAATGAAATGTATATCGATGTGGGCGCCAGCAGCCGCGCCGATTGCCCGGTCAAAGTTGGCGATGTGGCTGTATTCGAGCGCACTTTCAGCGAAATGGGCAACCGCCTGGTCTCCAAAGCGATGGATGACCGCATTAGCGTTGCTATCCTCATCGCCGCGCTCAAAGGGCTAAAAGCCAGCCCGCACGACCTGTATTTCGTTTTCAGTGTGCAAGAAGAAGTTGGCGTGCGCGGCGCGGCCACAGCCGCTTTCGGCATAGAACCTGATCTCGGCCTGGCCATAGATGTCACCCGCACCGGCGACACCCCCAAAGGTATCACGATGGAAGTCAGCCTGGGGAAAGGCCCGGCGATCAAGATCAAAGATTCGGGCATGATCGCCGACCCGCGCGTGGTCAACTGGATGGTCAACCGCGCCCAGGCCGACAAAATCCCTTACCAGCTTGAAGTACTCGAACGCGGCAGCACCGATGCGCGCGCCATCCAACTCTCCCGCTCCGGCGTTCCGGCAGGGTGTCTCTCCATTCCCTGCCGCTATATCCACAGCCCCTCCGAGATGATCGATCTGGGCGATGTCGAAAACGCCCTGCACCTGCTGCTCGGTCTGCTGCAAAACCCGATAGAATTAAAATGATGTCTCAAACACCAAAAGCCAGCCACAGAATACACAGAGTTTTTAAAAATTTCTCTGTGTACTCTGTAATAATGTTGATTTTCCTGGCTCTGGGGTTGGTCTTCTCCCTGGCTGGATGTTCGCCCGCAGCCCCCGGGGTGGGTACCAGCACCCCGGAGCCATCACCCACCCTGGAGCCGAGTCCCGCTCCCCCGGCCCCCACCGAAGAAATTCCCACCGGCCCGCTGATCATCAACCTGTGGATTCCGTCACAATTCGATCCCCAGGGCGATTCCCCTGCCGGAAAACTGCTCGCCGCACGCCTGGACGAATTCACCACCCGACGTTCCGGGGTTATTATCGAAACACGCATCAAAGATGTAGAAGGCCCCGGTGGTATCGCCGACACGTTAAACACAGCCAGCGACGCCGCGCCCCTGGCCCTACCCGATCTGGTGGCGCTGCCCTATGCCACACTGCAAAGCACCACCGCCGAGGGCTTGCTACACCCCTTTGATGGCCTGACCGCGGTGATGGACGACCCCGATTGGTACGAATACGCCCGCCAACTTTCGCATATTCAGAACAACGTTTTCGGCATCCCCTTTGCCGGTGATGCCTTGCTGATGGTTTATCGGCCCGAAATCATTGAAGCGCCGCCCGCCAATTGGGCAGCCCTGCCCGAGCTTGGCAAATCGCTCGCTTTTGCGGCAGCAGCCCCCACCGCGCTCTTCCCACTCACGCTCTACCGAGCTTCGGGCGGATTGGTAATTGACGAGGAGGCGCATCCCGTGCTGGAGGTAACACCTCTCAGCGATGTACTCAATTTTTTCTCACAGGGCAGCCGCAGCGGATATTTTCCCTTCTCGCTGACTCAATTTGAAACCCAGGAACAACTTTGGAACGCCTATCAGGAAGGGCAAGCCGATATGGTCATCACCTGGGCTTCGCGTTACCTGCAAGCCCCGCTGGAAGATTCCGCCCTGGCCGGAATTCCAACAGCCAACAGCATACCCTATTCCATCGGAACCGGCTGGGCCTGGGCGCTAACCAGCGCTGATCCCCAACGTCAGGAGTTGGCTGCCGAGTTGGCCGAATTCCTGACCACTGCCGAATTCCTGGCCGAGTGGAATGCTGCGGCCGGGTATTTGCCGCCGCGCCCCAGCGCGCTAACCACCTGGGAAGATAATCCCCAACGCAATTTATTAATTCAAGTTTCGCAATCGGCACAATTGATCCCTACCAATGAAATTCTTGACGCACTCGGCCCGGCGCTCAGCAGCAGCACCATCAGCGTGCTCAAAGATCAGGCAGACCCGGATACCGCTGCCCAAAGCGCCGTGGATATGCTGGTTGTGCCCTGACCCCACATGCCCCGCATTCTTGTCTCTGGTCTAATCAATATTGAAACCACCCTGCGTGTCGATGATTTCCCGATTCATTATTCGCCGGTGCGCTATCCCTTTCACGGAGTCAATAGCAGCGTCTCAGGGGTTGGTTACAACCTGGCAAAGGCGCTGACTTGCCTCGGCAACCGCGTTAATTTTCTCTCCATCATCGGGCAAGATTTCGCCGCCGGGCAGGTACGCGCTACCCTGGCAGCCGACCAGATCGGCGACGACTATATTCTCAGCCAGATCACACATACTCCCCAATCGGTCATCATCTACGATCCGGATGGCAGGCGGCAAATCAACGTAGACCTCAAAGATATTCAGGAGCAAACCTACCCCGCGGCGCGCTTTGAACAAGCCATGCAGCGCAGCGATCTGTTGGCATTGTGCAACATCAACTTCTCGCGCCCCATGCTGCACGCTGCCCGCAAAGCCGGAAAGCTCATCGCCAGCGATGTGCATACTATCGGCGACCTGCACGACGATTACAACGCCGACTTCATGGCCGCGGCGAATATTCTCTTCATGAGCAATGAAAGCCTGCCCATGCCGCCCGAAGATTGGGCCAAAGCCTTGCTCAAAACTTACCATAACGAAATTATCGTCATCGGTCTGGGCGAAAAAGGCGCGTTGCTCGCCGTACGCAAAGACAATTTTATCGGACGCTTTCCCGCCGTGCAGGTGCGCCCTATCGTTAACACCATCGGCGCGGGCGACGCGCTTTTCTCGGCCTTCATCCATAGCTATTTGCACAGCGCCAACCCCTACGCAGCCATCCGCAAAGCCATTCTCTTCGCAGGCTATAAAATTGGCGCCATCTCTGCCGCAGAGGGCTTTTTGGGGTCAAAAGAATTCGATGAACTCTGATAGCAACAGACCACAATTATGAAAAAAACAACCATCCGCAAAATTCTCAACGACATCAAGGCCGCTGTGCGCCTGGGTCAGCCCGAAGCCATCCAGATTGCGCTCGAAGGCGTTTTTGCCATCCCTCAGGTGGCCGCCAACGATCAGGCCGATGCCGCTCTTCTGGCGCAATTCATCTTGCCCGCCGGGGAAATTCTGGCACGCCTGCCCGCGGCCCAACTGCGCCCGCTGCTCGAACATCCTACCGCCGCGTTGCGCGCTATCAGCGCCTCGGCATTGGCGCGGCGTTATCTGTTGGGGAAAGACGTGAACCCACAGGTACTGCGCGTCCCGGCGGGGGATGTGCGCCCCGATGTGCGTACAGCTCTCGGGGCAACTTTAAGGGAGGCTGGTGAGGCCGCCCCTGAGCATCTGCTGCCTCTGATGGATCACTGGCTTAAGGCCAAGTCGCCGCGCATGCGCGAGACCGCGTTAAACTTCATCCCCGCGCTGGCCGCCAGCCACGTCGATGAAGTCATTGCCCACTTGCACCCCCTGAGCGCCGAAGATGATCGCGCCGTGCGCGCTGCACTGGTAGATACATTGCACGCCCTGGCAGAACGCGGTATGGCCCAGGCTGTTTTGGGGCTGCTCACCCGTTGGGGCAATGAACCTGCCCCCAATATTTGGGTAATCACCCGCTCATTGAGCTATGCCTGGGCGACGGCCTATCCCCAGGGCGTAGCATCCCTCTTGCGGGCGCTACAATCCGCCCCCGGCAGCGAAAAGCCCATCCAGCAAACTTTGGATGCGCTGGCGCGCCACGGCGTTCAGATCGAAATATAAAAGAGACTTCCGAGATTTTCATGGCTCAAACCATCCTCAAAGACCTGGGCAGCGGGCTGATTTTACGCCGCGCCACTCCCGCCGATGCCGAAGCCCTGTCGACATTCAACGCCGCCGTCCATAGCGACGACGGCCCCGATAAACCCGATGAGCGCATTGGCGCCTGGGTACGCGACCTGATGACCCAACCGCACCCCACCACTTCGGCAGGCGATTTTATAATTGTCGAAGATATGCGGACAAAAAAGATCGTCTCCTCAATGAACCTGATTCCACAAACCTGGAGCTACGCGGGCATCGAATTTGACGTCGGACGGCCTGAACTGGTTGGCACCGATCCTGAATATCGTCGCCGCGGGCTGGTGCGCGAGCAATTTGACATCATCCACGCCTGGAGCGCGGCGCGCGGCCATAAATTGCAGATCATCACCGGGATTCCATATTATTATCGCCAATTCGGCTACGAAATGGGGCTGGCGCTGGATGGCGGGCGCGTGGGGTATCTGCCGCATATTCCCAAATTAAAGGATGACGAAGAAGAAGCCTACCGCCTGCGCCCGGCTGAGGCGCGTGACATTGCATTTATCACAAAACTATATTCAGCCAGAGCGCAACGGCAGTTATTGCATTGTGAGCGAAATGAAAACACAATGCAGTATGAGCTTTTCGGAAAGAGCGAAAAAAATATCAACCGCATTGAGACACGCATCATCGAGAATACAAACGGGGAGGCCGCAGGCTATTTAATGCACCCGCCTTTCTTGTGGGGGCCAACCCTGACCGTGCGGGAGTTTGAGCTTGTCGCGGGCCTTTCGTGGCTGGCAGTTGCCCCCAGTGCGCTGCGCTACCTGAAAACCACCGGCGAAGCCTACGCTGCTGAAAAAGACGAGCAAGAATTTCAGGCCTTCGCCATGTGGATGGGCGTTGAGCATCCGATTTACGAAGCCATCAGCGATTTGCTGCCGCGGGTGCGTGATCCCTATGCCTATTATGTGCGCGTGGCTGATCTGCCAGATTTCCTTATGCACATTTCCCCGGAACTGGAAGCGCGGCTGGCAAAATCAGTATTGGCGGGACACAGCGGCGAGTTGAAATTGAATTTCTTCAAAAATGGGGTGAAGCTAACCTTCGAAGGTGGCGCGCTCAGAGCCGCCGAAAGCTACGTCCCCGAAAAAACCGAAGACGGCGATGCGCTCTTCCCGGATTTGACATTCTTGCGGGTGTTATTCGGTTATAACTCGTTTTGGGATATTGAGAAGCTGTTCGCCGATTGCTATGTGCGCAACAACGCGGCGCGCGCCCTGGTGCCAATTTTGTTCCCCAAGCAGACTTCCAATGTGTGGAGTCTGGCCTGAGCAACGAAAAAAGGGTCTCGACAGTA
>JACNJM010000073.1 GCA_014382605.1 Anaerolineae bacterium | reverse complement strand
CCCCTACGGGGGTGCTGCGCGAAAGTGACAGTCACTATTCAATTCTGGTGAGATGTGAACACATGCACTCACATCTCTCCTATGGTAAAGCAAATTCTAGCTAGGAACACAAACTAATCGTCAAATCGCCCACATCCCAGGCAGGGCCATTATCAAGCCGCGCCAGACGAATGCCATTGTACGGCTCATTACCTGTCCATGTCCTGGCATCTGTATCGGTGACCGGTGAACTATCCCCATTCCCCCATGTCATATAATCATTCGCATAGGGGCCACCATTGGCATTGGCCAAATAAGTATATACATTGAAACCTACTAATGGGCTAGTACCCGTCCAGGCATGTTGCTGATAAGTAACACCGAGAGCGGCTATTTCAGCAGCGGTGATAGGCGTAGTAAAGGCATAATATTGTTCCCAAGTTGCTCCACCAGGAGCAGGTATTGTTCCAACAGTGACGGTGCGGGTAATGCATGCTGGTCCGCCGCCACCACCGCCACCACCACCGCCAGCAGCCGACTGCGCCGCCGCCGGGCGGGGCACTACAATGGAAACAATGGAAGCCAGCGCCACCGCGCCGCCCAGCTTGAGAAACTGTTGGCGGGTCATGCTCTGGTATTGGGCGGGCTTTTCGGGCACGTCGCTCAGCAGGTGGGCGTTGCCGAGTTCATCGAGTGATTGCCAAACCACGGCTTCGGGGGCTTCCAGGCGTTTCGCCATCTGCGCCGGGCTTGTCTGGCCGTCGCACAGCTCAAACACCTTGGCGGCGGTCGGGTTGAGCGAGTGCATTTGCAGGCGCTGCCAGTCGTAAACCGAGAGTTCGTCGTTCAGGGTTTCGATGTGCAGGGTTTGGGCTTTTTGGGGATTCTTCATGGTGGTCTTCTCCTATGGGGGTGGCAAGTTTCAGGTAATTAGGTATCAGGTAATCAGGGATTAGGGGAATCAAAAAGCCAACGTCGGGAAGCGAAAATCATCCGGCGTTGGCATGGGCTAAACGGGGCAAAAACTGCAGGAAACCCTAAAGATTTATCAGGTAGGTAGGTAGGTAGGTAGGTAGGTAGGTAGGTAGGTAGGTAGGTACATTCACGGGTTAGTCCCTGTTTTGGGCGAAATATTGATCAAAATTGTACCATATTTTTGAGGGGGTCAAGGGCGCGAAATGTTTGAAATTGTCCTCACCACTTCGGCTCCGCTCAGTGCAGGCCCCCGCCCTTCGCGCAGCATATCCGAAGGGATGCTCCCGAGGGGAGAGGGGGAAGTCGCCTGTTGGCTAATTTGTGGGAGGATGCCAACCCACGCTTACCCAGCGGCGGCGCACATCTACGATCAGCGGGTTGTTCATGTTCAGGGCTACAACCGTTGCCCGGCCAATGGATGTTAATCCAATCAGCATCGTTCCGCTCTCGTCCCATTGGAAATGATCGCCCCAACTTTGCTGGCGGGGGTGAAACAAAGGGACAGTCTCGCCGGTGAGAGGGTCTTCAGCGTGGATCGCGCTGCCTTTGTACTCGTTGCAACGGCGGCAGGCAAAGCAAAGATTATCGAAAGCTGTTTCACCCCCCTGGGCCTGTGGCGTAATATGATCCACGGTCATGGGCTGGCCGGTGTTGGCTTCCGTAGTCGTGCAATAAGCACAATGGCGATTGTCGGCTGCGAGTAGCCGCTCGCGCAAGTCGGCGGGGAGATAGCTCATCCGTTACAATTTCCCAGCAGGGGGAATTTGGTGACCGCGCCATTGCAACAAGGCCGCAGCGTGAACTTTCAGCAGCATCTGGCGGTCGAACTCAGCGCGGAGGTGGGTCAATTCGGCCCCTTCTTTTGCCGAAAGCGTCCCTTCAGCGTTTTTATCAAGAAGAACCTGATAACGAGCCGTTGCGTCAACACCAGCGCGGGAACGAGCAACACGCCACAACGCGGCATCGTCCAGCCGGTCGAGGGCGGCTAAATCCGCCTGGAATTCAGCCGGGGCGCTTTCCCAGGCTGGCGGGCTGCCAACCTGTACAGAGCGCAGCAAAATATCATCGAATGATTGCCGGGTAGAACGGGCAGTCTGCTGCAACCGCAGGTATAGATTTTCCGGCAACTGCATGGTGACAGTTCTGAGGGACATAATCGCGCCTCCTTGCTCCTTGCGGATAAATAACTTGCGTCACGAATATTATAAACCAAACCACGCTAATCATTGCTGCCGTGTTCGGCGAGTGGACATGATGGCGGAACGGCGGGGGTGCGGCTGTAGATGGCTGGTTGCTCCCCAAGATGGGCAACCAGCAGGGCGTCAATATGCCACAGGCCGCGCCGGTCTATGTTCTGGCAGCCGATGACGATCACATCCGTGCCGTGGGCAAAGGTCTGCGGGGATGTGTCGAGCGGCAAAAGCACGTATTCGGGGCCGGAGGCCGTTATCATCGTGAAGGCCAGCCGCGGGAAGGGATGATCGAGATAGATGCCGCGGTGCAATCCCTGATTTTGACCAAAAAAGCGCGGATACAGGCTCAGGCCATACACTGCACGAGAATCAGGATGCTTCAGGAATTCTTTCAAGTTGGCTGCATCGAAAGAAATTTGATCCAGCATCCCGGCTTGAATCAAGCGTTCGATGACTTCGGCCTTTGAGAGATGCGCGTACCTTTGAGGGATGGCCTGATCCAGCACGGTCATGGAGAGTGTATATATGAAGAAAGGCAGCGTCAAGAGAAGGGCGGCGCGGGTAGAAATTGTTTTTTTGGGGGGCATTTCAGTTGAACGCGCGGCTCCGTATGACGTATAGCGTATTCCGTAAGCCTTACGCAATGCGCCATACGCAATATGCAATACGCCATACGCAAAATAAAGCAACACAATCCAATCTACGGGGACAATATAACGCCCGCCCGCATCGCGCACCAGGGCGGTCGAAAGGTGGTAGGCCGTCAGCACGCCCAAAGGCATCATTCCTGCCCAACGCCATTTGCGAAAAGCCGTACCAATGCCCAACGCCAGCAGCGCCAGATTGATAACGATGCCAACAAGATCAATCGAGGGCAGGTCTGTCAGCCAGCCATCGTAGAGATTCTCCCAAAAGGGGATGCTCTCATAAAATGAACCGTCGGCAATCGCATCGGGCAGAAAATCGAAGATGGGGCGCGTGGGCAAGATGAGAAGATTGGTAATCAGATTGTGAACAAAGTGGCTGCTAATCTGATACAGGCTTCCATCCTTATTGATCCCCGCTTTGGCTTGCGACTCCGGCAGAGGCAACACATCCGTTGCGGTCTGTGTAGGCTGAGACTGCGCCGCGCTTTCAAGTTCCGGGGCAGGCGCGGGGATTTCGTCTTCAAGTTCAACATTCGCAACCGGATCATTCACGGGCAGCGGTTCGGGCGTTTCCCGAAATTCAGCCTGAATGCGATAGGTCAATTTGGGCGCAAAGAAAAAGGGATCGCCAGTAATTTTCCAACTGCGCCACATCCACGGCGAAATGACAATCCCCATTGCAACAAATAACATCACCGAAGTTTTGAGCCACGTCCGCCAGTTTTTGCCATACACCAACAAAGTCCCGGCGATAATGCCGAAGGGCATCACCAGCGTGTTGTAACGCAGCAGCATCAGAATCGCCAAAACGCCGCCCGCGGGTAAAGCATAGGCTGAATTGCGGTCGGGTTTGCGTAACCAAAGGAAAAGCAGTAAAATCAGCGCGGCTAAACCGATCTTTGTCGGGAATTCGGTCATAAATAGTTTAGAATGCGAGAGATTTAAGCGTCCGCCAGAAGCAATTGCATTGAGTTCTTGGGTGACGACCAATCCCGCCATAAACAGGCCGAGAAAACGCCCGTATATGATCTTGCCGATGAAATATACAATCACAGGGAATACGGCAAAAATGATGACTTGCCACGTTACCAGCAGCGAAAAATCCTGCCCGGCGAGCAAATGCAAAAAGACCAAAAATCCGAGATAAGCGCTGTGTCCTTTGAAGGTATTGCCCCCCGCAATCCCTTGCCCGGCCAGGGCATATTGGGCGCTCATATCGAAGCTTGCCGCGTCGGAATAGGGCAGATAGGCGTAATCGGGGGGATACGGGCCGGGAGCGAAAAAATTGTTGGGTGGCAAAGGGGCCTGGCTCCATAAGTAGGCAGCCAATGCCCAGATTGCGATGCTGAGGAGGATGTCTGTCCCCCGTTTTTCCTTGCGGCCTGAAACCCAAACGATCAACCCCGTGAGGGCTGCCGCAATCAGAGCCGCCACAACGACCTGAATCGACAGCATCGGCACACCGCTTTCATACCAATTCGTCCGCGGCATGGGGTCAATCCCAATGCCCGTGCGAGCGGCTATGCCCCAAAGCCCGCCGAAGATCATCATACACCCAGCGGCAATCCACAGCGTCAGGCGGTGGGCGCGTATTTCTTGCGCAAGCGATTTCCAGCGCAAGCGTCCGGCGCGGTGCAAGATGAGAATAGCCGTTTGAAAGCTGATTTGGGTGAAGAAGATGATAACCGGTCGCAAGCGTTCAGCATAGGCGGTGAAGTATCCGAAGCGATGCAACGGCATCAGAGCGAATACGCCAAAGACAATAAATGCCGCGCCTGAAATTCTCAGCCCCCAAAGAGATGTTTTGTCCCCGGCAAAGAACAGCGCATCAAATTTTTGCGTCCAGCGCGGATTGCGCCACGATCTGAGCGCGAAATTCCCTGCCCCGATGATGACCGTGAGGAAGGAAGCGATCAATGCCAACCGCGAAGCAGAATACCCAAACAGCAAACTGTGCTTAGGATCAGAGGGGATTGTCAACAGATATGCTAATCCGAACAACGCACCCAAAAGCGCGAAGGCGAAATACGTCGAAAGATATTTTTGAGATGATGATCGTTCGGGCATGATGCTATTCTACTGCAAATCAGAGAAAATGCCCCCAAAGATGTTCCGTGAACTGATACCGTAGATTTTTGAAAATGGTGATGTACTGCACCCTAACGGGGGCGTGAGCCGCTTGGGGAGTTTGCATTCCTCGCGGCTTCCGAAAATTCCAATCTTTGCCTAAACCCAATTTTTTGGCCCGCGTACCCCAAGTCGGCTCTACGCGGGGTTAGGCAGAATTTTCTACATCATCAGGTTTATTATTTTCCAAATATTCAATAATTTCATTCATGATATCTTCATATGTTGAATGCCATTCATGGTCTTCTTCAATCCAACTACTAATCGTATCGAGCATGTTCCCAATCCACAAAGATAAAGCATAACAACAAGCTGAGAATTTGTCAGCATCATACTCAACACCTACTTTTATCCCAGGCTCTCCTTCAACAACGCGATATCGATCAAGCACAGCAACTGGATTTGTATGGGCAAATCTGTTCAGTTCTTGATAAAAACCTAATAGTTTTGTTTTATCACTCGAGGTTGAATGCTCAATACGATTTCTCATTCTCTCGGCACTGGGTCTTGGTAAATCATACTGGGGATTCAACCAACGATATGCTTCATCGGGATACTTGGCTAGATACCAAAAAGCTAACCAGTTCTCATATACATTCTTAAG
>JACNJM010000101.1 GCA_014382605.1 Anaerolineae bacterium | reverse complement strand
GCACTTACCCAGACCGAATTGGTGCATTTCGTGCGCCCATCCGCCGACTTATTATTCGAATCCGTGGCCGGAAAATACAAACGCTGCGCTATCGGGGTTGTTCTCACTGGCACCGGATCGGACGGCAGTATGGGGGTTGAAGCTATTCGCAAAATGGGCGGCACGGTGATTGTTCAAGACCCCGAAAGCACCGAATTTGACGGGATGCCGCGGGCTGCCATCCAGACGAAATGTGTTGATTTTGTGTTGCCGCTTGATGAAATCCCACAAGCTTTATTGCGGCTGGTTGTTGCGGAAGAATAGAAGTTTTTTGGAGTATTCTATGACCCTCGAAAATGAAAACCCCGCCCTGGAAAACCTGCTCGAATACCTGCGCCAGAGTCGCGGGTTTGATTTCACGGGTTATAAGCGCAACAGTTTGCAGCGGCGTATTCAAAAACGTATGGCTATGGTTTCGATTAACGATTACAGCGATTATGTCGATTATCTCGAAGTTCACCCCGACGAATTTGAGTTGCTTTTCAATACCATTCTCATAAACGTGACCGCCTTTTTTCGCGATAAACCCGCCTGGGACTACCTGCAAAACGAAATTATCCCTCGTATCATCCATGCCAAAAAAACAAACGAAACCGTTCGGGTTTGGAGCGCGGGTTGCGCTTCGGGTGAAGAAGCCTACAGCATGGCGATCTTGTTGGCCGAAGCCCTGGGGGAAAATGATTTCCGCAATCGGGTAAAAATCTACGCCACCGATGTCGATGAAGAAGCGCTGGCTGAAGCTCGCCATGCCCGGTATTCTGCCGAAAACCTGAAAGCCATTGACCCTGTTTTGCGGGATAAATATTTTTACGAAACGCCCGAGGGTACTATTTTTCGCAGCGATTTGCGCCGACAATTAATTTTTGGCCGCCACGATCTGGTGCAAGATGCGCCCATCTCGCGCCTTGATCTGCTGGTTTGCCGCAACACGCTCATGTATATGAATGCCGATACGCAATCCGAAATTCTTCAGCGGTTGCATTTTGCCCTGCGTGAAGATGGCTATCTTTTCCTGGGTAAAGCCGAAATGATGCTGACCCGCACCAACCTGTTTTTGCCCACCGATCTGACCTATCGCGTCTTTTCCAAAGTCCCCCGGATTTTTGACCGCAACCACCTGTACGCGCCTCCCCAGCCCCGGGAAGAAAAACTCGATAGCACGCTGGAGATACAGCGCACCCTGTGGGAAGGCGCGCTCAACGCCATAGACCTGGCCGCCTTGGTCATTGATCGTCACGGCACACTGGTCATGGCAAATAACGCGCTCCGGGTGATGTTTGATTTGGATGCTCGCGATATAGGACGGCCGCTGCAAGATTTTGAAATTTCCTATCGTCCGGTTGAATTACGTTCCTTAATCGATCGGGTTTATGAGACTCACAGAACCGAAGTTATGGAGAATGTGAAACGCGCCCTCAAGGGGGGCGAATTTCAATACCTGGATGTGAAAGTGGTGCCCCTGCCCGAGGCTGATCCCAACCCCGTGGGTGTCGGCATCACCTTCACCGATGTCACCCGTTTTCAACACATGCAAAACGATCTTGAGCGCGCCAATCAAGAACTGGAAACCGCCAACGAAGAATTACAATCCAGCAATGAAGAACTTGAAACCACCAACGAAGAATTGCAATCTACCAATGAGGAGTTGGAAACCACCAACGAAGAATTGCAATCCACCAATGAAGAACTCGAAACCATGAACGAAGAACTGCAATCCACCAATGAGGAATTGGAAACCCTCAATACCGAATTGCGCCGATATTCGTCTGAGATTACGGAAACAAACGCCCTGCTGAATGCTATTTTAGCCAGCAACGAATCGGGCGTGGTGGTTGTAAACCCAAAAATTGAAATTTTGCTGTGGAATGAGGCTGCCACCGAACTATGGGGGTTGCGCAGCGACGAAGTGCAAGGCAACTCGTTTTTAGCATTAGACATTGGCCTGCCGGTAGAAAAACTATCCAAACCCATTCGGGCGTGCCTTAATGGCAAGATGGCACGGGAGGTCGTCGCCATTGAAGCCATTAATCGCCGCGGGCGCAGTTTTCATTGTCAGGTTAGCATCTCCCCTTTGGTGGTGGCGCAGGATGAAATTATTGGTGTCATTCTGTTAATGACGGAATAGGAATACAAATCATGTCAGATGATAAATTTACCCAAAAAATGACCGCCGTACTGCAACAGGCCGATGATTTGCGCGCCCAGATCGAAACCGATGCCGGAGCGCAGCCCCAGGTTGCGAATGAAGCCGTCAATGCGCTGCTTGAAACTCTGGAAGAATTGCATGTTGCCCAGGAAGAACTCATCCAGAGTAACGATGAGTTGGAAAACACCCGCTTGCAGCTTGAAACCGAAAAATACCGCTATCAAGATTTGTTTGAATTTGCCCCCGATGGGTATTTTGTTACCGATCTTCAGGGGGTGATTCGAGAAGCCAACGCGGTTGCGGCAACAGTGTTGGGGTATCAACCCGAACATCTGATTGGCAAGCCGGTGAGTGTATTTGTGCACGAAACTCAACTGTCCGATTTTCGCAAACAGATCAATCAATTTTCAGACTGCGACCGCATTACCGAATGGGAACTCACCCTCATCCCCAGAGAACAGCCTCCCTTTCCGGCCTCGCTGACCGTTGCCATTATGTGCAACCCGCAAGGCGTGCGCACCGGTCTGCGCTGGATGCTGCGCGACATCACCGAGCGCAGGAAGATTGAACTGGCTTTGCAAAAATCACATATTGAATTGGAAGAGCGGGTCGAGGAACGCACCGGCGAATTAAGAACTCTTGTCAATGCGATGGCCGGGCGCGAAGTGCGCATGGCAGAATTGAAAAAAGCCATCCGGAAACTACGGGGGCAGGTCGAAACTGCCGGAATGACCCCCGTAGCAAACGATCCATTGCTGGAGCCTTTTTCGCCAGAATCGAATTAGGCGGCAGGAAAATTGGTTCAATCTGCACTCAGATTGAACCAATTTGTTAAACTATTTACCCTGCTTGTGCCGGTAAAACTCCACATCCGCAACGAGCGGCGTATTGCCCAAAATGAGATCCGCAGCCTTTTCGGCCAGCATCATCGTTGGGGCGTAGTTGTTGGCATTTGGCACATACGGCATAACGGATGAATCGACCACGCGTAGCCCTTCCAGGCCGTGTACGCGCATCGTGTTCGGGTCTACCACCGCCATCTCGTCCGTGCCCATCTTGCAGGTGCAGGAGGGGTGATACGCCGTCTCGCCCTCGTGGCCTACCCAGTCCAGAATTTCTTCGTCGGTCTGAACCGACGGCCCGGGGGAAATTTCGCCGCCGTTGAACGGCTCCATCGCCGGTTGGTTCAGCAGATTACGCGCCACGCGGATCGCTTCCACCCACTCGCGGCGATCTTGTTCTGTCGAAAGGTAGTTGAAGCGCAATGCCGGATACTCGCGCGGGTCTGCCGATTTGATCTTCACCGAGCCAATCGCATCCGAATACATCGGGCCAACATGCACCTGATACCCGTGCCCGCCGCTGGGCGAAGTGCCATCGTAGCGGATCGCCACCGGCAAGAAGTGGAACATCAGGTTGGGGTATTCCACATCTTCGTTGCTGCGCGCAAACCCGCCACCCTCAAAGTGATTGCTGGCCGCCGGGCCTTTCTTGAAGAGCAGCCATTGCAGCCCCACCCACGGCTTGTTATACCATTGCAAGGCCGGATACACCGAAACCGGCTGCTTGCAGGAATATTGCACATACACTTCCATGTGATCTTGCAAATTTTCGCCGACACCCGGCAAATTATGCACCACATCAATGCCCAACGCGCTCAGTTCTTCGGCATTGCCCACGCCGGAAAGTTGTAATAATTGGGGAGAATTGATCGAACCGCCGCTGAGAATAATATCTTTCCCGTAGATTTCTTCGGATTTTCCGCCTCGGGTGGATACTTCCACCCCGATGGCGCGTTTGCCCTCGAAGAGAATCTTGGTCACAAAGGCCCGCGTCTTCACTTCCAAATTCGGGCGATCCATCACGGGGTGCAAATAGGTGCGCGAGGCGCTCATACGCCGCCCCTTGCGGATGTTGCGGTCAAAGGGGGCAAAACCCTCCTGTTTGTAGCCGTTGACATCATCGGTCAGCGGATATCCGGCCTGCTGCACAGCTTCAAAGAAAGCCGTAAACAGCGGGTTGGTGGCCGGGCCGCGCTCCAGCACCAATGGGCCATCAAAGCCGCGGAACTTCTCGTCGCCGCCAGCCAGTGAGTTCTCCATGCGCTGGAAGTAGGGCAAACAATGGGCGTAGTCCCAACCCTCCATACCTGGATCAGCCGCCCAGCGTTCGTAATCCATCGGGTTGGCGCGCTGGAAGATCATCCCGTTAATGCTGCTCGAGCCTCCCAAAATCTTGCCGCGTCCCTGATAAATGCGCCGGTTGTGCATAAACGGTTCCGGCTCCGATTCGTAACACCAGTCATAATGCTTGCTGCCGATGGGGTAGGTTAGCGCCGCGGGCATGTGAATAAAAAGATCCCACCAGGAATCGGGACGCCCTGCCTCCAATACCAGTACAGCGTTGTTTTTATCTGCACTCAGGCGATTGGCTAAAACACACCCCGCCGAACCGCCCCCGACAATAATGGTGTCATATTGCTTCGAACTTGTCATTTGTGCCTGCCTCTCTTCTATTGAGTAGGACTTTCGCCACACACCGATCTTTTGATTTTCCCACATGCGGCAGTGAAAGTCCTAATTAACAGGCTACGCAACCGCGGTGAAAGCAATCCAGGAATATTAACGAACTGCCTAGCCTGTAGAATTGACAACTATACCGTCCAGATGGTATAGTGTCTATTGTAGACGCAATTAATTAGTTAAGTCAATGCCCATATCGTAGAAAATTTCACAAACTGTTGGGGTTTTCGTGGAATTGCCTCGGTGGCTTCCCGCAAATTCGTTGTGAATGCTGGTATGATTATGGAAACTTCTGCCAAAGGCATATTCCAGGTCGGCATAAGTTGATTGGAGTTACCTGTGCGTAAAAATCGAACCGCATCACAAACCCGCCAGAAAATTTTTAAAGCTTGCAGCCGTATTTTGCAACGCGAAGGTCTTGCAAACTTGACGCTGGAGGCTGTCGCAGATGAGGCTGGTTTGAGTAAAGGGGGGTTACTGTATCACTTCCCCACAAAAACTGCGCTCGTTGAAGGACTTTTTGAATACCATAACAATGAATTTGAAGAACGTTTGCAGGAGCTGGCCGAGCGAGAGGGCGATAAACCTGGGGCCTGGCTGCGCGCCTATGCCAAAGCCTCGATTGAGCAAATGTCCGATCCCGATAATGTCAGCTTGTATGCCAGTCTGTTTGCCGCCGAAGAACGCTATGCCAGCGCCCACAGGCTGATGCGTGATAAATACTTCGCCTGGCAAAAGCGCATCGACGCCTGCCGTCTGGATTCGGATTGGGCGATGCTGGTGCGCTTTGCTGTTGATGGCCTGTGGTTTGCCGAAATGCACCGCTATGCGCCGCCAGATATTGAACGAC
>JACNJM010000088.1 GCA_014382605.1 Anaerolineae bacterium | reverse complement strand
TATGTCGTATACTACGATCAAAGTCCCCGCTGAGGGCAAGAAAATTAGCATTCAAAATGGGGAATTACAGGTCCCAGATCAGCCCATTATGCCCTTTATCGAGGGCGATGGCACCGGACGCGATATCTGGCGCGCCTCCGTGCGTGTGTTTGATGCCGCGGTTGAAAAAGCCTATGCCGGAAAGCGCAAAATTCATTGGATGGAAGTATACGCCGGTGAAAAAGCCTTCGACAATTTTGGCTCTTGGCTGCCGGACGAAACCATTGAAGCTTTTACAGAATTCCTGGTCGGGATCAAAGGCCCGCTGACCACACCCATCGGCGGCGGTATCCGTTCGTTGAACGTAGCTCTACGCAAAGCCCTGGATTTATATGTCTGCCTGCGCCCGGTGCAATATCTCGAAGGTGTACCCTCCCCGGTGAAACGCCCGCAAGATGTGGATATGGTCATTTTCCGCGAGAACACCGAAGATATTTACACCGGCGCGGAGTTTGAATATGGCACCGAAGAAAATGCGGCTTTCATCACCGCGCTCAAAGAACAATTCCCCGAGCAATACGCCAAGTTCCGCTTTCCGGATACGGCTGGCATAAGCATCAAGCCCGTCTCTGTGGAAGGCACCGAACGTCTGGTGCGCGCCGCCATCCGTTGGGCGCTGGATAATGGACGCAAAGGTGTCAGCCTGGTACACAAAGGCAACATTATGAAGTTCACCGAAGGCGCCTTCCGCAACTGGGGCTACGAACTTGCCACGCGTGAATTCCGTGACGAAATTGTCACCGAGCGCGAAACCTGGATTTTGGGCAACAAGGAAGCTAATCCCGATTTAACGGTGGAAGAAAACGCCCGCATGATCGACCCCGGCTTCGAGATGATGGCCCCTGACAAACAACAAGAAATTCTGGATGAGGTAGAGGCCGCGCTTGAATTGTGGGGTACCCACGGCAACGGGCAGTGGAAGAGTAAATTGCGCATCAAAGACACGATTGCCGATATTGTCTTCCAGCAAACCATCACCCGCGCCAAAGAGTTCGATGTCCTCGCTACAATGAACCTGAACGGCGATTATCTCTCCGACGCGCTGGCCGCACAGATCGGTGGGATGGGCATCGCCCCTGGGGCAAACATCAACTACGAGACCGGCGCGGCCATCTTCGAGGCCACACACGGCACGGCTCCCAAATATGCCGACAAAGACCAGGTCAATCCCGGTTCGGTGATTCTCTCCGGTGAGATGATGTTCCGCTATATGGGCTGGCACGAAGCCGCCGATCTCATCATCAAAGGGATGCGCGAAGCTGTCAAAGCTAAAACCGTAACTTACGATTTCCACCGCCTGATGGAAGGCGCGACCAAGCTGAAATGCTCGGAGTTTGGCGAGGCAATCATCCAACACATGGATGATTAATTTCCAAAAAAGGGTGTGCGTGGAGTTCCATGCACACCCTTTTTTCGCTTATTTTAGCCCTTCGGTACTAGCTTTTTTGCCATTTCGCTGCTTTTGGGGTATGATTAACGCCGCGCACAACAAAATCAGGGCGACGGGGTTTATCCCGAATACGCTTTCATTTTTCAGGCTAACCCAATGAGCATACCCGATCTGCTTTCAAACATCAATCCACTGTATCTGATGGGCATCGTGAGCCTGGCGGCTTTCCTGCTCGGCGGCGGCGCGGTCAATTTTTTCTGGTCAATGCGCAATCGCGCGCGTTCATCCAGTAATAAAGGCAAACAGCGCGAAGAAGCCCGCAAACGCCAGACTATCGCCAAAGTTAAAGCCCAACAACTCGATGCCAACCGTATGCGCGAGGTCTACCAGCTTCTCAGCAATCTCACTTCGACGCTCAACTACCAGCGCGTACTCGAAACCGCGCTGGATATGGGCCTGAAAGCGCTGGCAACCAGCAATGCCCCTGAAGACCGCCTTGTGGGATCCGTACTTTTATTCTCCAACGGGAGTGATGGAGACCCGGACCTCTATTTCGGCGCATCCCGGCGACTGACCCCTGCCGATCTCAAACAGACTTTTCCTGCACAACGCGGTATCCTCAAGGAAGTCGTTGATGAAGGCGGGGCAATTTATGCCGAAAACCCATCCCAGGACCCCGAATTGGGGCGCATCATGGCTTTGCAGGGCTGCGCTTCGCTCTACTGTATTCCATTGCGTCAGGGGATAGATACTTATGGGGTCATGTTTTTTGCTCATCCCCAAACCGATTTTTTCCACCCCACACACCGTGAAGTTCTCAATATTATCGCCAAACAAGCCGTGATCTCGATCCAGAATGCGCGCCTGTATCAAGACTTATCCCTGGAAAAAGAGCGCATGACCGAAATTCAGGAAGAAGGCCGCAAAAAACTGGCCCGCGATTTGCACGATGGGCCAACCCAATCGATTGCAGCCATTGCCATGCGCGTCAACTTTGCTCGCCGCCTGATGGAGCGCGACCAGGGCGCTGCAGCCGATGAACTCTTCAAAATTGAAGACCTGGCCCGGCGCACCACCAAAGAGATCCGTCACATGCTCTTCACCCTGCGCCCGCTGGTGCTTGAAACACAAGGCTTGAGTGCGGCTGTCGACGCTATGGCCGAAAAAATGTACGAAAGCTACAAGCAAACGGTTATTCCCAAACTTGACCCCGAAATCGTCGATCAGTTTGAGATGGACAAACAGGGCATCGTATTCTACATCATCGAAGAAGCGGTCAACAACGCCCGCAAACACGCCGAAGCAGAGCATATCTACGTACGCCTGCGTCCAATTCAGGAAGACCTGGCTCTACTTGAAATTAATGACGACGGTCAGGGCTTTGATGTCAAATCGGTGACAGCTTCCTACGAACATCGCGGCAGCCTGGGGATGATTAACCTGCGCGAGCGCACCGAACTGGTTAACGGGGTCATCAATATCGACTCAACCCCTGGGGTTGGCACTCAAATTCAAGTTGCAATCCCGCTCACCGAAGAAGCTGTAGATCGCATCCGCCATAGTGTCTGAGACCCCTGCCCGCTCACCGCTATGGTTGCGAAATGCAGCCATCGGGGTAGGGGTTGTCATTCTATTCTGGCTCCCAATCGAAGATACTCAAATCAATACCGTCACCTTTTTGGCGTTACTCATCGCCGCGTTCGGCGCGGCCCGCGCCACATATAAGCGCCGAGCGTCGAAACTCCACGCGGGGCTGCGCGCCGTGTTAATCGGTCTGCTCGCCGGAGCCAGCGCCACCCCCATTGCGCTGCTGCTCATCGCCCTAAAAACTGGCATCCATAGCCACGGCGCCCCTGATTTCACGCTCACACAAATCAACTCGCTCATCCAGCGCACGCCCTATTTCACCATCGGCGGGCTGCTGATTGCCCTCGGCTGCGCCGTATGGATGTATAATCGGGACAATCGCTAAAGGAGAGCTTATGCCCATCCATGCTAATATCTATGCCTTTGCACACCCAACTCGCACCGCTGATAGTCCCAGTGTGATTCTCATCCACGGCGCGGGCGGCACACACCTGCATTGGCCGCCGCAAATCCGCAGGTTGCCTAATGCCCATGTACACGCCATCGACCTGCCCGGCCACGGAAAATCTGAAGGCCGCGGGCGGCAAAGCATCGCCGCCTATGTAGAGAACGTGTTGGCATGGCTGGATGAACAAAAAATTCACCAGGCTGTTTTTGTAGGACATTCCATGGGGGGGGCGATCGCCCTCGCAATGGGGATTCACCACCCCGAGCGAGTCCTGGCCCTCGGGCTGGTGGGGACGGGTGCGCGGCTGCGAGTTGATCCCGTTCTGATAGAGAATGCCAGCCGCCCCGAGACTTTTCCCTCCGTCATCGAAGCCATGACCGAAAGAGCCTTCGGCCCAAAGACGCCAGAGCGGCTCAAAAAACTGGGCGCCAAACGCATGGCCGAGACGCGCCCGGTAGTGCTGCACAGCGACTTCCTCGCCTGCAATACCTTCAATATCATGGATTCCCTGGACCAAATTCAAGCGCCCTGCCTGGTACTCTGCGGCGAAAACGACAAACTCACCCCGCCGCGCTACGCTCAACATCTTGGCAATCAACTCCCCAACGCCGAAATTCAAATTTTTCCACACGCCGGGCACATGCTTCAAATTGAAGAACCGGCGGCAGTCGCCCAGGCATTAACCGATTTTTTAGAAAAAATTCCCCACTAAGCGCGGTACAATAAGGCTTCACAAAAGCAAAAAACCGAAAAATAGGGGTGTAGGGCGATATATGCCTACACCCCTATTTTTCGGAAATTTTTACGGCGCGGCGAAAGCCTGATAATATTCGTTGGAGGCTCTCTTGAGTAAGCATCTGAAAGATTATATGTGGCTGGCTTTACTGGTCGGTGTCGTTGTCAGCCTCGATCAATGGACCAAAGCCCTGGTGCGTAATAATTTACAATTCAGCTATACTTGGACGCCCTGGGATTGGCTGGCGCCCTATGCGCGTATCGTCAACTGGAAAAATACCGGCGCGGCCTTCGGTTTGGGGCAAAACCTGAACCCTAACACCCCGCTGATGATTCTGGCAGTCATCGTCATTGTGATGATCCTGTACTACTACCCACAAATCCCGCGCACAGATTGGCCGCTGCGTTTGGCGTTGGGATTGCAGGTTTCCGGTGCGCTTGGTAATCTGATTGATCGTATCGCCCGCGGCTATGTGACCGATTTTATCTCTGTAGGTTCTTTCCCGGTTTTCAACATTGCCGATTCGAGTATCTCAATTGGTGTCGCGGTACTCGTCATTGGGATGTGGGTGCAAGAACGTAAAACAAAAGCCGCCGAACAAGATTCTGAGCAACCCGCTGAGGAATTAGAAAACTCCCTCGATATTGTCAGTGAACTATAATGTTACGCCACAGAGAGTACAGCAGTAAGAAGTTCTGTGCTCTCTGTGTTCTCTGTGGCCCAAAATGAACACATCAAACCTGCATTTTACATTTAACGAAAACTCACCGGAGCGCCTCGATAAATTTCTCGTCACGCGCATCCCGGAACTATCCCGCGCCCGCATCCAGGCGCTCATCACCGCCGGGCATATCACCGTCAATGACGACATTCCCCACAAATCCGGGTTTGCGCTGGCTACCGGTGACCAAATCGAAGTCCGCATTCCTCCGGCAGCGCCCAGCCAACTCATCCCCGAAGCCATTCCGCTGGATATTCTCTTTGAAAATGACGATGTCTTCGTCGTCAACAAACCCGCCGGGATGGTAGTACACCCCGCCGCGGGGCACGCCAGCGGCACGCTGATTCACGCGGCATTGGCGCATGCCCCCGAAATTGAGGGGGTGGGCGGCGAAAAACGCCCGGGGTTGGTACATCGCCTGGACAAAGGTACATCCGGCGCGATTATTATGGCGAAGAACGACCGCGCCCAACACTGGCTGAGCCAGCAATTTCAAGATCGACAGGTGGGCAAAAACTATCTGGCGCTGGTAGACGGCCAACCGCCCACCCCCACCGGGCGTGTAGAAGCCCCTATCGGACGCGACCCTGCCCATCGTCAACGCATGGCAGTCACCACCGCGAACAAGGGACGCGAAGCCATC
>JACNJM010000156.1 GCA_014382605.1 Anaerolineae bacterium | reverse complement strand
CGCCAACAACGTCCTCGCCCACGTCCCCGATCTCAATGGCTTCGTCGCCGGGATGGCGACTCTGCTCAAAAAAAACGGCGTGATCGTCATCGAAGTTCCCTATCTCATTGATCTGATCGAAAAACTCGAGTTTGATACCATCTACCATCAGCACTTGTGTTACTTTTCTCTCACAGCGCTTGATCGGCTTTTCCACCGTCACGGGTTGAATCTCAACCATGTGCGCCGTCTGCCCACACACGGCGGATCGTTACGCCTGTTTATAGAGCATCATCCTGCGCCTTCAGATGCCTTAAAAGGGTTGCTGGCTGACGAAGTCCGTTTCGGAATAAATGCGCTGCCCTACTATGCAGATTTCGCTGCCGGGGTGAACGGGATTCGCTCGAAGCTGATTCCGCTGCTCGAAGATTTGCGCGCCAAAGGACAGCGCATCGCCGGGTACGGCGCTGCCGCCAAAGCCACTACCCTGATGAGCTACTGCGGCATCGACAAACGCCATCTCGATTACATCGTTGACCTGAACCGTTTCAAGCATGGACGTTTCATGGGCGGCAACCAACTCCCGATCCTGCCCGTGGAATATTTACTCGAAGACCAACCCGATTATGTGTTGCTTCTGGCCTGGAATTTTGCGGATGAGATCATTCGGCAGCAAAACGAATACCGCGCCCGCGGCGGCCAATTCATCATCCCCATCCCCAAACCAGAGGTACTGGAATAATTTAGCTCTTTGGAAACTGCCGTGAGAAACCCAATAATTTCGCTCAAGTTTTAACGCCATGCTGCAAAGGTATTATGAGACAAAAATTCCACTTCCCACTCTTCAATGCCCTGGTTGGCGCAATTTTTGGCGCGCTGGTAGGTTATTACATCTTCCACCTGGGCATCAGTATCTTCACAGGTTTCCTGATCGGCCTCTTGCTGGGACTTGTCGTGGAACTTTTATTCAGCCGCCTGAACGCCGAACACTGGCTTTACCAGCGGCGAGTATTATTATTCGTGCTGCTCGAAATCCCATTAGCCGCGTTTGTAGTAGGCCCTTACGCCTATGTCTATGCCAATTCACTGCCCGATCAGCACCCCATCTGTTGTGAAACCCCGCTGGACTACGGCGCGACAGAATATGAAGATATCCACATCCAAACCGATGACGGGCTGATACTGGCGGGTTGGTATGTGCCGCCAGAAGAAATTCCTGGAGCAATAATTGTGCTGCTGCATGGCGCGCACGGCGACCGCACCGGAACTGCCTGGCACGCCCGCCAACTCATCCAGGCGGGTTATGGCGTGTTGCTCTACGATCAACGCGCCCTGGGCGAATCTGACGGCGAAGTGGTGGCGATGGGCTGGGTTGAAGGCCCCGATTTATTGGCCGTACTCAATTATTTGGAAAGCCGCCCGGAGGTAGACGCGACACAAATCGGCATCGTGGGACTCTCCGGCGGGGGGCATATCGCTATCAACGCGGCCTACCTCGCACCGGAGCGATTCCACGCGCTGTGGCTGGATGGCATTCAGGCGCAGCAAATTGCCGATTTCCCCGAAGCAGAAAATCTTGGCGAAAAATTTGCCACCGCAATTAACGCCATGATCCTGAAAATGGCCGAAATTTATTTTCAGCGCGCTGCGCCCCCACCCTTCGTGGAAATTCTGCCCGAACTCAGCGAGATTCCAATGGTCATCATCGCTGGCGGCCTGGACGATTTCGAAAGCCGCCTCAGCCAGAAATATGCGACTCTCATGGGGCCAAATGCCGAAATCTGGCATATCGATAATGCCTGGCACGTCGGCGGCCCAGCAGTTACCCCCGAAGAATACAGCCAGCGTATGTTGGCGTTTTTCGAGAAAGTCTTTCATTAACAGGCCACTGGGAAATGCGTCAATTCTTAACAAGTGCGCATAAAGGTATCCACCCTGCGATAGCGCTGATTATTTTCGCGGGTTTATTATCGATTGGTAAACTTGATAAATTGTTGGGCGAGATTCCTGACCCGGGGTGTATTCGCGCCTCATCAGCGACGGAAACCAACTCACAGATTCTAATCTGGCACGGTTCGCCACAATCCTTCGGGCAATTTGGAAAACCGCAACAACAAATTAATATTCTTGGGCAGGTGCTTAACCCGGGGAAGATTACATCGTTGGAATATTCTTTGAATGGCGCTGCCGCCCAGCATCTCAACATTGGCCCCGATGACCGCCGTCTGGCTTGCGCAGGCGATTTCAATATCGAGATCAACACCGATGCTTTGACATCCGGCAATAACCTGATCGTCATTACGGCAATAGACAGGAAAGGCGAAATCTTCACGGAAACCGTGCAGGTAAATTTCGTCAATGGGCCAGCCATGCCTCTCCCGTCTTCAATCGACTGGAGCAAACTGATGAAACTTAGCGATGCCGCCCAAGTTGTTGATGGCCGCTGGCGTATTGATGCAGCGGGATTGCGCCCCGAAACGATTAGCTATGATCGGGTTGTTGCCATCGGCGATCACACCTGGCATGAAATTGAAATTCTGGTTCCTTTTCTTGTGCACAGGATAGATCCATTTGACACTTCCAGCAACGGGGCCGGACTTGGTATCATAATGCACTGGAACGGTTATTCCGATGAGCCGATCAAATGTGAGCAGCCTAAATGTGGCTGGTGGAACTCCGGTGCAAGCGCCTGGTATAAATGGGGCCTATACGGACACGATGAGCGCCTCACATTACTGGGGCATAAAGATATTCTGCTTGATGAGGCCCCAGGGATTGAACTGAACTTCGGTGAATGGTATTTTTTCCGCATAGCCATAGAGACGTCCCCGGGTACGGGAGTGCGCTATCAACTCAAGTTCTGGAATACCAACCAACCGGAGCCTGTCGAATGGACCTTGAGCGGCGCACAAGAAAACACCGGCCCGGTGAGTGGATCAATCCTTTTGGTGGCTCACCATGTCGACGTTGTCTTTGGTAAGATTGAAATTGAACCAAAGCCCTGAGATTCGAAGATGAAATATTGATGAAAAGAACATGAACTGGAAAAAACATTATCATCAAATTCTTCAGACGCGCAAAAGAAGCCGGGTTTCGCTCCTCAAGCATATGCCCAAAAATGCAGTTTGTGCTGAAATTGGCGTTTGGATGGGTGAGTTTAGTGACCTGATTTTAAAATATGCTCAGCCTGCAAAATTATATCTGATTGATTGCTGGGAGTTTCAAGCCGCCTTTGCTTCAGAAGCATCACTTGGCACAGCAAAAGATCAGCGCTCCTACGACAAAATGTACACCGCTGTCAGTCACAGGCTTGGGCAAAAACCAAACACCGAAATCATTCGGGCATATTCGCAGGATGCTGTAACACAGTTTCCCGATTACTTTTTTGACTGGCTATACCTTGACGCGAATCATTCTTATCAACACGTGTTGCGTGATATCCGGTTATATCTTCCAAAAATTAAGCCCGGCGGCTACATAACGGGCGACGATTACACCTGGGGGAAAGAATTCGACTATCCAGTAAAAAGAGCGGTGCATGACATTCTCACGACTGCCCCTCTTAAGCTTGTAAAAACAATTCGATCACAGTATATTCTTCGTAAAGTTGGTCATTCAGCATCACACAAACATCGATAATACCAATACAGCATAACTCCTATGCATATTTTCTCACCAACCGAGCAAGAAATTATTCACAAACTCACGGGTGCTATCATCCACAAAATACCCACCTGGTTTGATCAGCAAGCCCGATTCATCCACCAAGCGCCAACAGCCATTCGCTATCAAAATTCCTTCGCATTTTTATATACGCTCACACTGGCAGATCAAAGCAGTATCACCCTGCGCGTAAAAATCCATCGCCTCGAGGGAAATAATAGTTTGGCATCTGCAATTGCTGATCCGAACTTGAAAATTGTGGGTCGAAAAGAATTCAACTTTCTAAAAATCATTGCCCGAGGCATTCAGGAGCAAAACGACCCACAACTAGGATTCATCCGACCCATCGCTTATTTACCGCGTTGGAACGCCATTATCATGATAGAACTGGATGCGATCTCCTTCCGTGAAATTGTCTTTCATCCAAAAATGCGGCTGGGGGATAAACACTACCGTCATCGTTTCGAAAAAGCCATTTATGCAACCGGAAAATGGTTGCGCGTTTACCATCAACACCTGGGAAAAATTGAGAAAAAAACCTTCAACGCGGATGAACTCGGTCAGAAAAATGCGCAGCGTTTCAAGCAAATCATGCAAATGGGTATTTCAAACCCATCCATAGAAGCGCTGCGTAAGAAATTTATCCAGGTTCTCAAAATTATCAATCACCGGCCTGCAACCTATGCCCACCAGCATGGTGATTTCCACTTCAGCAATATTTTGCTTTCCCCCGACGACAAATTCATCATCATCGACATGGACCCACGCTACCAGGAACGCTTGCCAATTTACGCCGATATTTCCGCGTTACTCACCGATATTAAAGTGCAAAAAATGCTCCTGAAAAGCCTGGGATTCCTGATGTCTGAAAGCTATTTGCAGAAAAGTCAGCAGTTACTACTGGATGGATATTTTGTCGATGCCCCGCCCGATGAGATTTTTCTGGCGCTTTACAGCGCTACGGGGATGTTGCGGGCAATTCACTGGTATCGAGAACGCGCACTCGAAATGTCGGGGGCCAAGAAACTGCTCTCAACCAGCGCTTATCCATTTATGCAAAGGTATTTTTGCCGCAAAGCCCACACTTACCTGGATCACATTTTAAAAACCACATGAATGTCCCGTACCAATCCTACACCTGCCCTGGCTGTAATGCTGCGGATGCCCGAGTCTTTTATCAATTAACGCGCATTCCGACGCATAGCGTTTTGCTGCACAAGAGTCGTCAAGAAGCTTTGGAATATCCCGGCGGGGCAATCCAACTGGCTTTTTGCGAACAATGCGGATTCATCTTCAACACGGTCTATAATCCAGCTTTGCAAAATTATCGCGCCGAATATGAGAGCACACAGAGCTATTCGCCCACATTCGACCAGTTTTCCCGCCAATTGGCTCAGGAATTAATTGACCGTCACGATTTGCGCGGAAAAGAGATTATCGAGATTGGCTGTGGCATGGGGGAATTTCTCAGTCTAATTTGCGGGATGGGCGGGAATCGCGGCCTGGGGTTTGATCCTGCTCATCAGGCCGGACGCGTGGCCCATAGCGGAGATATTGAATTCATCAATGATTTCTATTCCGAGAAATATGCTCATCACCACGCCGATTTTGTTATATGCAAGATGACCCTCGAGCATATTGGCAATGTGGCTGAATTTGTGAGCATGGTACGCGCGGGGCTGACCAACTCTCCGCAGGCGGTGGTCTATTTCCAGGTGCCTGATGCCAGCCGCGTACTCGAAGAAATTGCCTTCTGGGATATTTATTACGAACACTGTTCCTACTTCACGGCTGACTCGCTGAGAAATCTTTTCCAACGCGGTGGATTCGAAGTGCTGCGCCTGGAGCGCGCCTACGATAACCAATACCTGATGATCGAAGCTGCGCTTTCTATATTGGAAACTCCGATCGCCGCTGAAATAGCGGCAAATGCGCGCCACAATGTAATTCTCTTTCAAGAAAACATTGCCCAGCGATTATCCGGCTGGCAGTGTTTTCTGACCGAAAAACAACATGCCAAACAGTGTGTAGCGCTGTGGGGCGGCGGCTCAAAAGCAGTCGCTTTTCTGACCACACTGGACATCAGCAACGAAATTGAATACTGTGTAGATATCAACCCGCACAAACGCGGCACCTTCACCGCCGGGAGCGGGCATAAAATCATCGCGCCGGAAGACCTGAAAGACTCGCCCCCGGATGTAGTGATTGTGCTGAATCCAATTTACATCCCCGAAATTCAGCAAAGCTTGAAAATCCTGGGGCTGTCTCCAGACATAATCCCGATTACAACCTCCTTTTAGGCCCCAGAAAATATTGTGCGCTCTGTGATAACCCATATGCTCAAACATTGTCCGGTTTGCGAACACCCAAGTACCAGCAAGATTCTGCGCATCCCAGAAGCGCCAGTCCACTGCAACCGCCTGTACGGCAGCCGCAAAGCCGCCCTGGCCGCGCCCATCGGGGAAATTGATCTGGTTTACTGCGAAAATTGCGGCCATATTTTCAACCGCGCCTTTGACGAGGCGTTGGTTGCCTACGATCCTGAGTACGAGAATTCGCTCTTCCATTCGGCGCGCTTTCGGGAATATGCCCGCGACATTGCCGGGGAACTGATCGAGCGGCACAATCTTCACAATAAAGATATTCTTGAAATCGGCTGCGGTGGCGGGGATTTTCTCAAATTAATCTGCGATCTGGGAGAAAATCGCGGCCGCGGCTTTGATCCAGCTTACGACGCTGAGCAAGGTATTGCCGCCAAAAATTTGCACTTTGTGCGCGGCTATTTTGACGAAACATATCTCCCAATGCCGATTGATTTTATTGTCTGCCGCCATGTGCTGGAACATCTCGCCGCGCCTGCCGAATTATTGGCGCTGGTACGCGCAATCAGCGCCCCACTTTTCTTCGAAGTACCCAATGCACTCTATACGCTGCGCGATCTGGGCATCTGGGATGTGATCTACGAGCATCCGTCTTATTTCACGCCTGCTTCATTGCAGCATATCTTCAAACGCGGCGAATTCTCAGTTACGCGCCTGAATGAAGTTTATGGAAAGCAGTTCCTTGCGCTGGAAGCACACCCAGAGAGAAAAACCTCCGTGATTTTGGCAAAATATAAACGCGAAAAACTGATACAGGAATCTGAGCTACGCGCATTAATTGCCACCTTCAAGCAACGCCGCGCCGAAAAGGTTGCCCTTTGGGGGCAAAAAATCCACCATTTCGCAGAATCAGCTCAAAAAGTTGTCCTGTGGGGCGCTGGCTCCAAGGGCGCAACTTTCCTGAATTCCTTTGCTAAAAACCTACCCATCGAATTCATCGTAGACATCAATCCCCGCAAACAAGGCTTGTTCATCCCACGCACCGGACAAGAAATTATCCCGCCCGACGCGCTCAAAAAATACCAACCTGACGGTATAATTCTGCTGAACTCACTTTATGAGAGTGAAATCCGTTCGCAAGTTGAGGCAATCGGCGTGCGGGCAAAAATTTACATTGCATGAATACGAAGGAAACTCTGTGAAAAATATCCTCATTACTGGCGGAGCCGGATTCATCGGCTCAAATTTCGTGCGCTACATGCTGAAAAACGAACCCGCTATTCAGGTCATCAATCTTGACGCACTGACCTATGCCGGCAGCCCGACGAATCTTGAAGCTTTGCCCGGAGAAAAACGGCATACTTTTATTCAGGGCGATATTTGCGACCGCGCTCTGGTTGACGATTTGCTGCGCCAGCGCGAGATTGACACGATTGTGCATTTCGCTGCCGAATCGCATGTCGATCGCTCGATCCTCGGGCCGGAACAATTTATCCAAACCAATATTGTGGGCACCTTTACCTTACTGGAAGCGGCCAAATTTTATTGGCTGCACGAGCGCAAGTGGAATGACGGGCAGGCGCGCTTTCATCATATTTCCACCGATGAGGTGTATGGCTCTCTCGCCCCGGATGAGCCTCCCTTTGCCGAGACCACGCCCTACCAGCCTAATTCGCCCTACGCCGCTTCTAAGGCTTCCAGCGACCATCTGGTGCGGGCTTACCATCACACCTACGGGCTGCCAACCACACTGACCAACTGTTCCAACAATTATGGGCCATACCAGTTCCCGGAAAAATTGGTTCCGCTGATAATTTTGAACGCGCTGGAAGGCAAGCCATTACCCGTTTATGGGGATGGACAGCAAATTCGGGATTGGCTCTACGTGGAGGACCATTGCGAGGCGATTGCGTTGGTACTGCGCCAGGGGCGGATCGGTGAAGAATATAATATCGGCGGCGATAACCAGCCCACGAATTTAGAGATTATTCACACGCTGTGCAGCATCCTGGATGCGCGCTTGCCTGCTTCGCCGCACGCTCCCCACACGCAGTTGATTGAATACGTCACAGATCGCCCCGGGCACGACCGGCGCTACGCTATCAATATGGCTAAAATCCAAACCGAATTGGGCTGGCAGCCGCGGCAGGCGCTCGCCAGCGGCCTGGAGAAAACAGTAGACTGGTATCTCAACAACGCAGATTGGGTGGCGAAAATTCGCTCACAACAGCAATACAACCAATGGATGCAGCAAAATTATGTGGATCGATCTTGAAAAAAAAGAATATCGTCTACTGCTCTCGCTGCTGCTGATTGATGCCGCTTTCATCGTTGCCCACATTCTTAAATTCAGCACCAATCTGGTTTCCTCGTATTTGTTCTCGCTTGAACAGAACAAGGGCTACGCCGAAATTTATCAGGACATCAAAGGGGTTTGGATCGTTGCGCTTTTAGTTTATTTGCTCATCCGGCGACGAAAAATATTCTATGCCATTTGGCTGCTACTGTTTGGCTTCATCTTGCTCAATAACGTGATGACATTTCATGAGAGTATCGCCGGTAGCCTGAGCACAAATCTAATGCCTTTCGACTGGCCGCTGTCCTATAAAGTCAAACTGGGGGAAATGGGTCTCTATATGATGATTGGAATTCCAACGCTGATTTTTATTGGGGCAACCTACCGCAAAAGCGCGCCCGAAGAGCAGACCGTTACGCGTGCATTGCTGTGGTTATTTGCTCTGTTGATGGTTTTTGCATTAGGCGTTGACCTGCTTCATATCGGCATCCGGCGAATCTTTGATACACAGTTGGTATATGAGATTATGGGTGGAATCGAAGAGGGGGGTGAAATGGTTGTGATGAGTTTTATCTACGCTTACCTGTTCGGTCTGGATGGAAGATCAGCAAAGACACAAAAACACGAGATAACGAAGGACTATCTTCCCGGGCGCTCCGTATAGTTTTGCATCAACGATCAGGGGATTTCTCGCCGCTGGCTCGAAATGACATGCTCGAGCCAATTCTATTTGGCGGTGTACACCCACTCACCGGCGATCATCGTGCTCAGGGGCAAAATTTCGTGCAGCCCGTCCGGGTCACAGGCAAAGGGGTTGTTATCCAGCACTAACAAATCGGCATAATAACCCGGCGCGAGCATCCCCAGGCGATTTTCCATCCCTGCGGCATAGGCCGCGCCGAAGGTATAGGCACGCAGGGCTTCTGCAAGACTGATGCGCTGCGCGGGGAACCAACCCTCTGGCCCAGGGCTGCCATCCCTGCGGCGGCGGGTAACAGCAGCATATAACCCCCAAAACGGATTCGGCGACTCGACCGGCGCATCGGAGCCGAAGGCCAAAACCGTTCCGTGCGCTAACTGATCCTGCCAGGCATAACCATTTGCAGCACGTGTACCCCAGTATTGGTCGGCCATGAACATATCGGAGGTGGCGTGGATTGGCTGCATTGATGCGATCACACCAAGTTGCGCCAGACGAGGAGCATCATCGGGGTGAATGATTTGCACGTGCTCAATGCGATGGCGCAAAGATGACGGGGGATGGAGGCCGGAAGCGCCTGCTACAGTCAAGGTTTGCTCAAACCTTCTTAATTCTTCCAGCGCATCCAGCGCTTCATGATTCGTCCGGTCGCCGATGGCGTGAATGGTCAGCGGTAAGCCATTGGCAACAGCCTGTTGACCGAATTCGACAATCTGCTCAGCATCGAGCAGCAGCATACCGCGGTTTTCTGTTTCGCCCTCGTAGGATTGTAGCATCGCCGCGGTGCGCGGCCCCAAAGCGCCATCGCCAAAAGCTTTAACGCCGCCAATCCGTAGCCGGTCGTCGCCGAAACCCCAGCGCAAACCCAGGCCAACGGCATAGGGCAAATCTTCCACAGGGATATTTTTGACCACGCGTAATTTTAGCGCATCGCGTTGATGCAGGCGCTGCAAAGCATCGAAACAAGCGCGACGGTCGAAATCGTGAACGCCGGTTATCCCCAAAGAAAATAATTGTTCTTGTGCCCGCAAAAGCATCGCAGCCAACGCTTCACCTGAAGCTACAGGAATCACCTGTGCCAGCAGAAGCATCGCGCCTTCCAATAAAATTCCGGTTGGCGCGCCGTGCTGATCGCGTTGAAACTCGCCATCTTCAGGGTTGGGTGTTTGCGCGCTAATATGCGCCGCACGCAACGCGGCGCTGTTAGCCCAACCCGCGTGCAGCGACTTTGCCGTCAGATAGACCGGATGCTGCGGGGCGACGGCGTCTAACTGCGCGGCAGTCGGGAAGCCGCCCTCGGTCGTTAAGCGCCAATTATTCTGATTCCAACCGTGGCCCAGAATCCACTCACCGGGCGCGGTGACCGCGGCGCGCTCGGCTACGCGCTGTAAACATTTTTTCAGGGAATCAACTTCGCAATCGACATAGTGCAAGCTTTGGGCGTAATGCTGCATGTGAATATGCGCATCCGTCAGGCCAGGAATCAGCGGGGCGCCATCCATGTTTTGGGTCTGAGCGCCAGCCCCAAACTGAGTCCGCAAATCGTCATTGCCCAGAGCCAGAATCACCCCCCGATCGAGGATAATCGCCGAAGCGCGCGGCATCTCCGGGTTCAGGGTATAGATGTCCGCATTATAGAGAATTTTCACCATGCGCGTCATTCCTCCAGAAATTTCGCCAATAACGCATCTAGCTCTTCGTTGGAATAATAATGCACGGTGATGGTGCCACCCTTGTTGCCATGCTTCATGCTGACTTTTGTGCCCAGGGCTGAGCGTAAACGCTCTTCGAGTTCAACAACTTCTGGCTGTGGCGCCGGACGCTCGCGCAGGGGTGGTTTTTCCCCGCTTAGTTTGCGTACCAGTTCTTCGGTTTGGCGCACGCTGAGTTTTTTATCGATCACGGTTTGCAAAGCGGCGGCCTGACTTTGCGATGTAGACAGGGCCAATAATGCCCGCGCGTGGCCCTCACTAATTTTTTCTTCCAGCAAGGCTTGTTTGGCGCTGGGCGGCAGATTGAGCAAGCGCAGCGTGTTGGTCACCGCCACGCGGCTTTTGCCAACGCGTTCGGCGATCTCGGCATGTGCCAGGCCAAATTCATCCACCAGTTGCTGGTAAGCATCGGCAGTTTCCAGGGGGCTAAGATCGGCGCGCTGTACGTTTTCGATCAACGCCAACTCTAATCGCTGCTGATCGGTGGCCTCGCGCACCACCACCGGCACTTTTTCCAATCCTGCTTCTTTAGCTGCCAGCAAACGCCGCTCTCCGGCAACGAGAATATACCCCGTGGTTTGTTCATCGCGGGTGACGATCAGCGGCTGGATGATGCCGTGTTCGCGAATGGACGCAGCCAGCTCGGCGATTCCGGTTGGTTTGAAGTGGACGCGCGGCTGACGAGGGTTGGGGCTGATCTGGTCCACCGGAACTTCTACTACCCCAGCGGCGGAATCTGCCGAAGCAGACGGCAACGCATCCATTGGAATCAACGCGTCTAAGCCTTTACCCAGGCCGGGGCGTTTGCGTGGAGATGTCATATTCAGCACCTTTCAACAATCATTCCGAAATAAGTGCCTGGCCAGCACCATTTGCTTTCGGTTTTAGTTACAGTTTGGCCGGAACCGCCATACCATCTTTGGCGAGTAGTTCTTTGGCCGCCGCCTGATAGGCTTTTCCGCCAGCAGAGTTGCGATCATACAGCGAAATTGGAATTCCATAGGAAGGCGCTTCAGCCAGGCGAACGCTGCGCGTGATAACGGCATCGAACACCTGATCGGGGAAATATTTACGCACTTCTTCGACAACATCGCTCGAAAGGTTGGTGCGCGAATCAAACATGGTCATCAATACGCCACGAATTTTGAGTTTCGGAGCAACCGTGCTGCGGATGCGATTCAACGTCTGCACCAACTGGCCCAAACCCTCCAGCGCCAAATATTCGCACTGCACCGGAATAATCACGCCGTCGTTGGCCGCCACGAGACCATTGATGGTCAACAGACCCAATGAAGGTGGGCAATCGATAAGGATATAGTCATATTTATCCTTTAGCGTATCCAGGCCTGCGCGGAGGCGTTCTTCACGGTGTTCCTCCTCCACCAATTCCACACTCGCTCCGGCCAAGCCAGGATTTGCGGGAAGTAAATCCATGCGAAGACGCGGGTTATGCAGAATCAGCTTTTCGGGGGCAGCCTTATCGATCAAGACTTCATACGTGCCGCCTTTGATATTCTCTTTGTCTACACCAATCGAGGAGGTGGCATTGGCCTGTGGGTCAATATCCACTAATAAAACTCGCTGCCCATTCTCTGACAGGAAAGCCCCCAGGTTGATCGCTGTTGTCGTTTTGCCAACACCGCCTTTTTGGTTGGCAATTGCATAAATCAATCCCATAAAATACACCTTTTATCTTTAGGGTTTTTGCTACCGTAAACAGGAAGCCTTCATCTTCTTTATTCGATGGGAATACTCGCTAAACCGCAACGCGTTACCGAGTCCGCCGCCAAGCGATTGGCAAATACTGCCGCCTCTAGCGGGTCTTGCGTACGCTGATACTGAATAGCATAAGCAGCAGAGAAAATATCGCCAGCGCCCGTAGCATCCACTTCCACAATTGAGGGCGCCGCGATTTGATAGTGTTCTCCGGCAATAAAAACGCGTGCGCCAGAAGCGCCACAAGTCACTACAAGATGGTGAGCTTCAACTGCCATTGCGGCAATTACCGCTTCATCGTGCTGGACATCTTCTTCGCTCATCACAATCACGCCTTTCTTGCCCAGCGCCGGAAAATTGTCACGCCAACCGGCGGGCGAAATATGCCCAGCGGCGTCCCACTGACGCAGCCAGCCTTGCACCGTTGCCAATACCATGCTATCCGGAAATTCGCTGGCGATAGCGGGTTCAATTTCCTGTGCGATCGGCGCCAGATGAACCAGTGGCGCATTACGCCATTCGGCAGGAATCGCATCCAGCGTAAGAGGCTGAGCGATGCTTTCAATGCGCTGGATGCGCCCTCGGGGTGTTGCAATGTTTTCAAAGATGGTCGTTCTTTCTGCGGGGATGCCAAGAATTTGTAAGCCCCGTTCGAGTAACAGGCCAATCTGGTCATCAGCGCCCCAAGATGTCACCAGCCCGACACGCTGGCCCAATGCCTGGGCGGTCAACGCTGAATACGCTGCCGTACCACCGAGACGCAATCCTTGCGGGGTAATATCGAGCGCAATATGCCCGACGATCAAATAGTCAATGGCTTCAACGCTGGAAGGGCGGAGCATGGCTAAATTATACCTGAGTTAAGCAAGGCAGGGTGTGTGCCTGGGATCCACGCACACACCCTGCTCGGGAATAAAGGCGACAGGCACTGTGCTAAGCCGCCTGTCACATGATTTCAACTACGTTGGTAAATGACAACCTTACGATTACGGCCTGTGCCAACGCTCTCGGTATATACATTGCTGTCATCCTGCAATTCCAAATGTGCAATCCGACGCTCATTGGCTGGCATTGGTTCCAGAGATTGGCTGCGGCCAGTCTGAGCGACTTGCTCAGACACACGCCGCGCCAGACGACGAATTTGATGTGAACGGCGCTCACGAAAGCCCTCCACATCAATCACCAGCGGCATGGCTCGCTCCAGTTCTTTGCCGAGCATCAGGCGGGCAATATATTGTAACGCTTCAAGCGTTTCGCCGCGGCTGCCAATTAACACACTGAGATCATCACCTGAAATATCGGCATGCACGGGGATGCGGTCGAGGGGGCCATAAGGCTCACCCATATAAGTGTCGATTTTGGCATCTTCGAGGTGCATTTTGTCGAGCAGATCGCGCAATATACCATGAACGAGCTGCAAGGTGTATTCTTGATCTTCGGATGACGCGACCGATGCGGTGGATTGTGCAGAGGGGATGGAATCGACTTCTTTCGCTGAAGCCGCCGCGGTTGCTGGTTCTGCATCGTCCTTGACAACCAACATAATGCGCGCCTGTCGCGAACCCAATCCAAATAAACCGGTACTGCCTTCATCCAGCACTTTTACATCCACAGCCGCGCGGGTAAGGCCTAAATCGGAAAGACCTTTTTCAATCGCTTCGTCTATCGATGGGGCGATGACTTCGAGGGTAGCGTGTTTTTCCGACATGAATTTTCTCCCTATTATTTTGATGCTCGTTGAGGCAGAATATTATTCCAATCGAGCCGTCCCATGAGCGCATATTGCCCAATCGTAGCCAGGTTGCTGACAACAAAATATAACGCCAAACCTGATGAGAAGCTATACGCCAGCCAGCCCATAAAGATGGGCATATATAAACCCATCGCTTTGGTCATTTGGGCGCTTTGATCATTGGCGCTGCCAGTGCTCGGCGGGGTCATCAACTTGGTTTGCAGATAGCTGGTGACGACGACAACAATCGCCAAAATCGGGATGCCAAAACCGGCTATTGCCAGGCCAAAATCTTTTTCAGGCAAGCTGAGGTCCATCCACAAAAAGTGATTGTTGAGCGGAATGAGATCTGCCCCGCCGGAGATATGATGGCTAAGATTAAGCAACTGCACCGGGCTGACAGCCAGGGCGCGAATGATGGCCTGATAGAGGCCAATGATGATCGGGAACTGAATTAAGGTTGGCAAGCACGAGCCAAAGGGGTTGACGCCCATTTCCTTATAAAGCGCCATTTGCTCCTGGGCAAGTTTTTCTTTATTGTCTTTGTATTTTTTCTGGATTTCTTGCCACTTTTTCGATTTCTGCAAGTCCTGCAATGCGCCACTTTGTTTGACCTGTTGCGCATTCAGCGGGTAGAGCACCAATCGAATAAGAATGGTAAATAAGATGATGGCGATGCCAAAGTTTTGCCCTATAAAAGCATAGATATAGAGCAGGATATTAATCATGATACTGATGAAAGAATCCCACATAATCGTGTTCCTTTGAAAAAATAAACCGCAGCCGAACGCCTGGTTTATGGCTAGTTTTAATTTTTTACCACGGAGAGTTAGGGGTTATGACCTTACTCACCGGCGTCGGAAAATATCCATTTTTGAGCACCGTTGGCGTCAAATGCCACAACGAGTGCTTCGGGTTGCGATGTCGTAACCAGCACCAAATCGCCGGCTGCCGCCGGGCTGGCATAGGTATTGCCTTCAAAGGTCTCTTGCCAACTAATCGAGCCATCCGCTTGAACCGCTACCAGCAGGCCTTCCTCAACGGTGAAGTAGACCATATCATCGACAACCAATGGCGTATCCACGATAGAACCCGTGCCCGGAGCGACCTTCCAGAGCATTTCGCCCGTCTGGCGGTCAAGGGCGTAAAAAGCGCCACTCAAATCGCCGAAATAGAGCGCATCACCGTTAATCGCTGGGCCACCCCACACCCAGTCCTGCGCGTCAAAATGCCAGAGTTCGCCGCCGCTATCGGCATCAAGGGCAATCATCGTATTGGCAAACGTGCCAATATACAGCATACGGTCTTCGCTCAGCGCGGGCGTGCCTACGATAGCGCCTCCCAGATCGTCTGTAACCCAGCCCTGTGCGCCGGATGTCGCATCCACCGAATAAATTCGATGATCCATTGAGGATATAAACATACATTCGCACTGCGTATCTGTTCCAGGGGTCGCCCACAGTTCATTTTCAGTAGCAAATGGCTCGCGCAGGGGTAAACCGTTGAAACCAATCGCATAGAGGTTATTATCCGTAGATGGGGCAAAAATTCCATTCGCTGTAATCAGCGGGCTGTCGATATAGCGTCCGGTAGATTCGTCATAGGTCCAATTTAAAGCCCCGGTTTTCGGGTCCAGGCTGTACAGCGTATGGTTATAACCGCCAACAATCAACTGCCCATCAGGCGATAGCGCAGGCGTGGAATAAAATGTAACCGCGGCATCCGGCGCGTCGGGATAGCGCCAGCGCTCGCTGCCATTGGCCAGGTTGATGGCGTATACGTAATTATTGTAGGCAAAATAGGCTGTATCCTCATCGGCTACAACGCTTGCCCAGCCTGATGCAACCACGGTGCTCCCCCCGGTGCACGCACTTAAGGCAATCGCAAGGATTAACAATGTCAGGATCGTCAAGATTGATTTTGTTTTCATATTTTAGAGTGTGTTTTGAAATAATAGTGTATCGGGAGGCTACCTTCGACCACACTATTTAGTATTCGCTCATGGCACCAGATCAACGCCGCCCGGATTGAAGGGGTTGCAACGCAAAACGCGCCACACCGCCATCAAACTGCCGCGCAGCGCGCCATATTTATAGATCGCCTGGTATCCGTAATGCGAACAAGACGGATAAAAGCGGCACGTATTCGGTGGCAAGGCGCGCGAGAGCGTCAACTGGTATAAACGAATGAAGGCCAATAACGGCACACGCGGGAGATTCCCAAGCGTTAATGGCAGCTCGCGCAAACGCGGTTCTTCGCCATGTAAGTGCGGCTCTGCATCGAGCGGCCCAGTATCATTCAAATAAAAGTCAGTTGACATTGGTGTTTTCAATATAGATCAGGCCAGCCTTCGAGAGCAAATGCTCAAGCGCCTGATGGATTTCCGCAAAATGAGCCTGGGTTATCTTGCTTCTGGCAATCACAACCATATCCCAGCCAGATGTAATATGGACCAATTCGCTGCGAATAATTTCACGAAGCTGGCGTTTCACCCGATTGCGCTGGACAGCATTGCCCACCGCTTTACTCGCCGAAATACCAAATCTGGAAATTTGAAGCTCATTAGGAGAGATCACTAACACAACAAGCGGGTGGGCATAGGACTTGCCAGAACGCCGCACCCGCTTAAAATCAGTTGCTTTCGTCAGACGAAATTTGCGCTTCACCCCTGCACCTGTGGCGGGGCAGGCAGCCAACCCAAATGCAGATTAGCTCTTCCAGTTAACTTTCTTAACATGCTCGTTCATCTTCACCGTCAGGCGATAGCGGCCTTTGGCGCGACGACGCTTGAGTACCTCGCGCCCTCCACGAGTAGACATACGAGAGCGGAAACCGTGCACGCGGACTCGTCGACGTTTTTTGGGTTGATACGTTCGTTTGGGCATAATACATTACCTACTTCTGCAATTTAATTCTATGGTTCAGAATTCACTGAAAACCTACTTTAAAGCCGACGCGTGATTATACCGTATGAGTTTTTTCTGGTCAAACGGATTTTTTGTGACTTGAGCGCAGCGCCCAGCCAAGCCCGCCCCAGGCAAGTACACTCACGAAGACGCCGATATAAAATAAAAGCGGCTGATACCTGAATTCTACGTGGTGTGCCCCGGCAGGCACTTCGACGGCGCGAAAAAGATAATTTGCCCGCAGCACATCGACCGGTTCGCCATCTACCCAGGCGCGCCATCCCGGATACCACACATCGGCCAGTAACAGCCAACCGGGCGCGCGGCTTTGGATGGAAAATTTCAAAGCATTGGGATGCTCATCTTCGAGCGTCACCTGCCCCAACGTGGAGTCACACACGCGGCTCGGGGTGGATTCCAGACCCTCCAGGACAACCGTATCCCCAAAGTTGATCTCGCCAGAGAAGGTCTGCTCCCAGGCATTTTCCGCGTCTGAAGCGGGCACTGCGCACGGCACCCAACTAAAACGGCTGACCAAACCTCGGGGCGCAAAACTCACCCCGGAGCCGCGTTTCGCATCCACCTGTTCGGTGGCAGCCACCGCCATTAAATCCAGTATGCGCGCTTTTGTGTTGGCATCCAACCCCTCCAGCACATCCATCCAGCGGGCGTAACGCCCCGGCACAAAAGGATCAAAATTATTTACCGAGGCCTGCCCGGCAAGCAAATTCAGATTGGGCAGTTGGGCGGCGCGCAGGTCGAGCCAGTTTTCTCCGGGATTAAAAGTATCGAAGCGCAAAAAACGCTCGTACTTGAGGGCATATTCTTGCGCAGGTGGAAGATAGATACGCCCTTCTACAACCGGGGCGGAGTGTGTATAAAATTCCGGCGCGGCGCCAGGATTGAGGCCCCAACCGGCAACGAGCAAATCCGCAGCAATCCACAAGACGACCAGCCATTGCCAAATTCGAGTACGGGTTTTGTGTTCATGCGGCGGCGCAGTCAGGGAGAGCGCGCCAGCCCCCAGGCCCCACAAACCCGCCAGCGCCGTAGCCCGGATGAAAGTTGGGCTGACTGCACCCATATTGAAATAGGCCAGCCCGGCGCCCATGCTGACAGCAAACGCGCTCGCTGTGCCCAAACGCGTCCAATACAGGCCGCGGCCCTCGGGTCTGCGCCAATTTTGCACACCCAATGCGGCCAGTAACGCCAAGGCAACCACCGCCCATAACGAGAAGCGCGTCGGAGCCTGGAACATATCGAAGGTCGGGAAATTTTGATACAGCCAGGGAAAAACAGGGGTGTTTTTGCCAAGGGCGAGAAGGAAGGCCGTAAAAATGGCGATCCCCCAAAAACGAATGACCGGAGACCGGAGACCGGAGACTGGCCGCCCGTCGTCCGCTATCCGTCGGCGCGCGAGCGCGGCCAGCGCCAGCAACAGCGGCAGCAAACCGATATAGACGGCATCTTCCCAAAAATTGCCATAGCCCCAATAATCGCTGTGGGCAGGGTTGCCAAAGAAATTTGGGGCAATCAGCGTAATAAAGCGCCACGGCCAAAACGAATAGTTCAGCGCAAATTCGGCATCCACCGCGGTGGCGCGCTGCGATTGCAGCAAGTATTCGACGGTAGGCAGCAACTGAACCGCGGCCAATGCCGCGCTGCCCAAACCAGCCAACAGATAGCTCCCGGCAGCCTTGAGTATCGCGCGCCAACGCCGGGGCTCGTGAGTACGCACCCAGGCCCAAAAGAGAATCCACGCCCCGGTGAGCAGCAATGTATACCAGGCGGTTTGCGCATGACCGGCCAATAACTGCAAGCCCAATACCAGGCCAAGCCGCGCCCAGCGGCGCAGAGCGGGCTGCTCGACTGCCGCATAAGCCGCCAGCAACGCCCAGGGAAGCCAGGCAACCGTGGCGTTGATACTGGCAAACCAGGCGCGCGCCACCAGATAACCCGAAAGGGCGTACGCCAGCCCGGCAATCGTTTGCGCCAGTGCATCCCAGCCAAGACGCCGGGCCAGTTTCGCCATCCCCACACCGGACAAGATCAGGTGCAATGTCAGCACCAACGCCTGCGCCCAGGCCATCGTCCCAATGCCGCCCGCTGCGTAGAATAACAGGTAAATCCAGGTGGGCGGGTAAAACAATGCCGATTGGTAATTTGCCAACAGCGGCACGCCCATCCCCAGCAGCGGATTCCAAAGGGGCAGATGCCCATCGAGCAGCGTTTCCCAGGAAAAAGTCCACCAGGGCATAAATTGAAGGCCCGGCGTACCCCAAAAAAGTACTTTGCCGCCAAAGAGCAATGGCGAAAACAGCACAATCGGGGCGAGTGTGATGGGCAGATAGGGAAGTTGGAAAAGTTTCTTGAAAATCATAATGAAGTCGGAATTCTCTCTGCTCATCGCTGATTCTTTTGGGTAACTGCAAAAATCGCGTAGGCATCACTTTGATACAGCATTTCGAGATATTCTGCTTCAGCCGGATTCCAGGTTCCGAGGGCGCGCTCGTAAGGCCCCCAGAAAATATAATCGACGGCGAATTCGTCCAGCAAGGACTGGCGCTCAGCATCGTCTGCCGCGGCCACATAGAGCGCATCCACGCGCGGCTTTAATTCGGCCAGCCCCGCACTCTCCGGACCATGGCCGATGACAACATACACCGGGGCATAAACCGGGATAATATTCCCGCTTTCAAAGGCGCTTAGAATGACGCTATCGGCTGGGACAAGCGCATTCAACGCCGTCAATGCTTCAACTTCATTAGCAGGGCGGAAGAGCGGCTCGGCGGGATGTAAAACGGCTTGCAGGCTGCCCAGGAAAAGGATCAATGTTGTGATAAACGTTAATCCGAAAATAAACTGGCTTCCGGCTTTCGCGTTGGCAAAAAAACTAACCGCGGCGTGCGCGGAAAATGCAGAGTTTTTGCGCTTTGTCTGGCTGCTCTCAACAGGTTCTACGCGCGCGGTTGAGGCTTTCGTCTCCAACGCAATCAGCGCCAAGATTACCCATGCTATCCAGAAACCCTCTGCCAAACGGCGTTGCAAATTGTAGGGAATATAAATCAGAAACGGCAGCGCCAAAGTCCAGGCAATCAACACAGCGCCAGATTCAGTCCACTTGCGCCAGATTCGCCGCATGCCAGCCAACGCAAAGGGCAATAACAAGCCATAGGCCGCCAGATAATGCAATGGATGGGGCGAGAGAATTAGATTTTGCGCCACCCATTGGCGCAACACCGGGTCAACGCTGAAAGCAAAAAATGTGTACACCACAATCGGAGCAGATAATACCCCTGCCCAAATTCCGCGTCGCGCCCAACTCCACCACAAAGCCCGATCCTTTTGCCATAATCCACGCGCGCCCAATAGCAGCCAGTGTGAGCCAATAATTACCCATACAAGTGGCACTCTCAGCGGCTGGAACAGGCCCATCGCCAACCACAACAAACCCGCCTTCCAGGGGGATTGCTCCGGGCGCAGATAAACGACCAGCCCCCACAACAACAGGGCGCGCGCCACTAACAAGTGCGGCAACCCCAACAACATCAAAAAACCAAACGTCTCCGGGGAGTAGATATCGAGCGGCAGCGACCCCAACCAGAAACCGCGGCCCAGCAAAATCAGCAGCCAGCCCAAACCGCCGCCGAGCGAAGCCAGCGCCACGCCCCAACGCTGCCAACGTTCTTCGGCGATAAACAGCGCAATAAAATCGTACAAAGCCATGAAAAACAGCCATCCGCCCGCCCAACGAAATAGCTGATAGAGCGCAACCAATTGCTCATGCTGACCCGGCGGGGCGCTGAGCTTGCCCAATAGTAAAAAGGGCAGATACGCCAACGCGCCGCGCTGCTCCAAAGCAGAATACGGCGTGCGGAAAAGCCAGTCTCCCAGCGCGCCGCGCAGCATTTTGGCAATATAGCTGTTACCATCTTCAACTGCAAAGACAAAACCGCTGAAACGCCATTCAACGCCCTGAGAAGCATATCCCAGCAAATAGGGTAAAGTTGTCAATACCAGCGCGCTGACCGCAAAGAGCCACAGCCAGCGAGGGTAACGGCGCAAAAATGCTATGCTCATCATCCTTTCCGGGTCTCCAGATATCGCAAATTCGCCATTACCAGCAAGCCAATAACACAAATTAGCAAGCCCAGATAAACGCTCAACGGGCGATACGCAAATCGCACGCTATGTTCACCCGGCTCCAACGAAACGGCGCGTAACACCCCGGCGTAGGTTTCCATCTCGGCGCGCTCACCATCGATCCAAACTTGCCAACCGGGATAATTCACCTCTGAGAGTACCAGCCGACCCGGCCCGGCGGCGCGCACTTCAATGCGGTTGGGAGTATCGGCCACAATTTCAGCATCGATTCGCCCATCGGCGTGCTCTACCCAGGCAGGCGGCAGAGCCAGTGCATTTTCATAAATACGCGTTTCGCCCAATTGCTCAACCAACTTCAACCCGGCAGCCGACAGGTCAAACGCGGAAGCCACGTAGCGCACATTCAACAGACCCAACACCGCCGCATCGGGCACAAAGTTGGCATTGGCGCGCGCCGGAATGTCGTCTGCGAAAGGCGGCAGCGTTACGCTATACCCCGCGGCTGGCACACCGCTGGCCTGTGCCATAAATTCAGCATAGGTCTGCAATTGCAGGGGGTCTACCCCATCGGCTAAAGCAACATCATAAAACGCGGCGCTCTGTTGCGGCAAGCTGTACGAAGGCGAATAGACGCGAAAATCGCCAGATTGCGCCGCCAGAAATTCAGCCGCCGGATTGGGGATAACGGCATCGGCGGGGCGAAAACTCAGCGCTGAGGCGTTGACTACACCCGTATCGAAAACTACCAAAAAGAACAGGCCAACGGTCCAGGCCGGGGCGGGCAGCCAACCTCGAAGGGCAGCCAACACCCAAAGGGATGCCGCCCAAAGCGCGCCCAACCCCCACAGGAAATTCAACGCCCATTGACCGGTCAGCCACCCAATGCCAAGAACGAACATCCCGCTGAAAGCGCACACCCCCGTCAGGGTGAGTATCAGCCGCCGCACGCGCGTTTCATCCAGCTTGCCGCGCAAAAGATAATCGACAGCATGGGCGCTCATCGCTGCCGCGGCGATTCCGGCAATAAACAAAGCGCGCGGCGGCACGCGCAGCAGATCGAAACCAGGGATGTGCCCTAGCGCGGGCAGTAGCGGCAAATTTTCGCCCAACGAAAAAAGCAAGGCCGCGGCAAAAACCCAGGCCCAAAAGCGCCCCACCCGGAATACCAGCGCAGCGAGGCCCAACACCACTGCCCCGGCCCCGAAGTAGAGCATCCACTCATGACTGCCGCCAAAATCGGGGTAGAGCAGGCCCAAAAGGCGCGCCGGGGGCAACGATTGAGTAAAAATATCTGCGCTGGTCAGGTTGGCACGCGTGGAAAGTAGAGTGTATTCCAGCAGGGGCAAGGCCAGCGGCGCGGCGAGCATAGCAGCCAATAATAAATTGCGAATTACGAATTCCGAATTGCGCAAAAAGGATTTTCGTACAGACTCAAACCCATCTCTTTGGCTATGCGCAAGCCATAACAACCCGGCAAAGGCAGCCCAACGCGGATCGGCGAGAAAGATGAGCGCCAAAATCGGCGCGGACTGCCAGCGACGACGCGCCAGCAGTAACCACGGCGTCCAGGGAATGGCGTAGAGCAGCGTCAGGTGCCCGGCGCCGTAGTGCGCAAAGAGCTTGGGCATCGCAACAAAGGCCACCGCTCCCAGCAGCGCCGCGGGGGGTTTCAGCCCTTCGGATTGTAGCAGGCGCGCCATGCCCAGGCCGCCCCAGAGTAAATGCAGTATCACCAGAATATTAAAGCCCAATGGTAAGGGCAGTAGCAAGGCCAGCCAGCCCGGCGGATACCATAACCCGGACAACGGATTGGCGGCAAAGGGATAGCCGCTCAAAATCTGCGGCGACCAGAGCGGAATCTGGCCGTATTCGAGCAAAGCGCGGCGCAAGAAGATGGCGTTGGGGTAATGCGAGATGGCAATGTCGGAATAGATGGCTGTAGGGGAAGGATAGGGAAATCCACTCAAGCCGGGGATGAAAAGCAACAAAGGCAGCAGCAAAACCCATTTTTGACGAACGAAATTTAATTGGATTTGGATAAACGCGGATAAACGCGGATTCATGGTTGGATTTCCCAGAGCAAAACATCGCCAAATTGCTGCGTGGCTGATTGTGTGAGCGGAAGCAGGCCGAGGGTTTGTTCGCGCGGGCCGTAGACAATCACATCCACACCCCGGGCGGCAAGGAATTCTTCGCCAAGTTCCCCGGCGTAAAATTGCTCCACGGCGAATTGCTCAGCGGCGGCGTTGACCGTCTCGTAGGGATGCCCATAGATCACGCGCCGCCCGGTGTAAGCCGGGATGAAGGCGCCCATTTCCGGGGATGCCAGAATCAGTGCATCCGGGGTTGTGTTGGCTTCAATCCAGGTGAGGGCTTGAACTTCATCAAGAGTAAGGTAAAAACGCGGTTCATGCGTTTGTACGCCGAAAAAAGCAATCGCAATGACTAAAATATTCGTGGGGATTGCAAGACCAAATAGCCAGCGCATCCAAAAACGATATGTCCGTTTGCCGCGTTGGGCGAGTTGCTCCAAGCCCCAGGCCGCCAGCCCTGCCCAGGGAATCCACAACCCGAAGATAAAACGGCGCTGAAAGCCAATCGGCAAATAGATAAGGACGATGCCAAGGACAGCCCAACTTGATAACAGCCCAAAGCTGCGAGGCTGCATTGACGCGAAGGAAGAAATCGCGGGCTTACTTTTTTGCATCTTCGCGTTCATAACAACCCCTATCATCGTGAAGATGAAAACCGGGGCAAATGCGATCAAAAAATCCCACAAAGGCGGAGCGGGGTTGATATTCTGGGCATTCCAGGCGGCAATCACGGGGTTTGTGCGCGCCACCCACAGGTAATACAAGAGCAGCGGCGCGCCAGATATGCCAATCGCCAACAAACGTAGCGCGGCGCGCCAATTGGCGCTATGGGTGAGAATCCAGCGAAGCAGCCAGGCCGCGGCTGAAACGATCATCACTACGACCAATCCGAAAGGACTTATCACGCTGAGCAAGAACGCCGCAGTAACAGCAACCAACAGGTCTTGCCAGCGCATTTTTTCGGGTGTCGTCAACAAAACCAGCATCAAAGCCAAACTAATCGGGAAATGGGGGTTGGTATAGGCAGCAAGAAAGGGGTAGGCTTCTGAAACCCAAAAATCAGAGGTGATCGCGCCAAATGGCAACGCCAGCCAACCCAAACCAGAGCCCAGCGTGGCCAGCGCGAAAGCGGCGCGGCGCTGGCGTTCATCCTTGGAGGTAGGGAAAATGGCGCCGTAAAAATGCCATAGCGCCCACAACAGGAACAGCGCGCCGAGCAGCCGGGTTCCGTGATAGACCCCCAGGAGCGGTAGCCTTAGTACGCGCGCCAAATGCCCAAGGGCAAGATAAAACAAATTAATATACGCACCAGCTCCGGGCTGCGCGCTGTAGGCCAGCTTATAAACCCAGTTCCCCTCCCAACCCTGGTACATCTTGGCGATATAGGTGATTCCATCCAAAGGATTATTCAAAAAACCGGCAAATTGATATGCCGCGCCGCCCGCACGCCAGGCGTAGATGTAGGGCAGCGAAATCGCGGCGATGACGATTAGAACAATCAACAACGGAAACGTGGAATGCTTGGGCGCGCGCATAACGCTATTTTAGCATCTCCCTTGCTTTCCGGCGCAACCACATCTATAATCTCAAAGACAGGTAGTTGCGCTTTTCAAAACCAAGGAACCTCCATGAGCCGTCCGAAAAACCTCTACGACCTTCAAATCATTGATAGTCAACTTGACCAACATCGTGCCCGCATCGCCGCGATTGATAAAGCACTCGCCGACGACAAAGCCGTAATCGCCGGACAAAAAAAAGCCCAGGCAGCACAGGGGAGTTTTGAAACAGTCCACAAAGCGTTATTGAAGACCAAAGACATTGTAAAAGAGCAGCGCGACAAAATTAAACAATCGAATGATTTACTGTATGGCGGCACGGTAAGAAATCCGAAAGAGTTGAGCGATATTCAAGATGAGATCGCAGCGCTAAAACGCCATCTGGATACGCTCGAGGAGCGTCAGCTTGAGGCCATGCTCCGTTTTGACGAAGCACAAGATATTCGCGATCAAGCCAAGAATTTGCTCGATCAGGCGCTCGCCGAAGCCGAGAAACGAAATGCCGCACTGGTCGAAGAAAAGCGCCAACACCAAAACAGCATCCAGGCGCTTGAATCACAACGACAGGCTCAAGCCATCCGGGTTGAACCGGCTGATCTCAAAGCATACGAACGCATCCGTGTCAAACGTGGAGGCGTTGGCGCAGCCAAAGTTCAGGATCGTACCTGTTCGGCCTGTGGATCGACGCTGGCCTCTGCACTCTACCAACAAGCGCGCTCGCCCAGCAAAATTACCCATTGCGATACCTGCGAGCGAATTCTATACGCGGAGTGAAATAAATGTTTAATTTTCTGCGCTCCATACGCATAGACCGGCTTTCTTTTTGGCTCGGATTCGCCGCGGCAAGTTTATTCTGGTGGCTGGTTGTTACTATGCGACCGCACTGGAAAGAACTTTTCCAGTTTTTTAAAAAGCAATTTCAAGCCACAAAACAAGAACTCCAATCCAGCAGTCACCAACGCCTGCATAACGATACCCTCAAATATGTCCAGCAGTTGCATCTGGCGGCCCCACTCTTCTCGCTCGATGAAATTCTCATCCCTCCGCGCTTACTGGCCCCCCAGCTGCCCGTGCGTCCGGGCGGCGAACCACTCACCGAAGATATTGCCAGCGCAACCATCCCGTGGATACCCGAAATCCCCGAACTGGCGACAGCCTACGGCGCGCCCAGCCTGACTTTGCCAGAAGCGCTTGAAGGTGGCGTTAACCTTGCTATCATTGGCCCGCCCGGGAGCGGCAAAACAACCGCGCTGGCACATCTGGCTTCGGCAGCGCTGCGGGGCGAAACCCAGCACCCCAACCTGCAGCTGCACACGCCCATTTTTGTTCACGCGGCCAACCTTGATCTAGAAGCTACCGAAGAGCATCTTGCCGGGGCGCTGCTGCCCGCCGTATCAAAATACAGTTCCACCCTGAGCCAGTCGCGCCTGCCCAAATTCGTGCAAACCACGCTTGCCAGCGAGCGAGCATTATTGCTGATTGACGGCCTCGACGAACTTCCTCCCGCGGTTCTTACAGCCACCTTGCAATATATTCAGCAAATTCTTCAAGCCTATCCAAAAACGAGAATTGTGGTCAGCGCGGCGCCCACCAATCTCGGCACGCTGCCTGCGCTGGGATTTGTCCCCCTGTCTATGATGGTTTGGGATGCCCGCCAGCAGGCGCAGTTTGTCCAGCAATGGGGGCAACTTTGGGAACGCCACGTTGATAAAGAAGCCGACGAGAACTACACCCCTATTGACCCGCTGCTACTCAATGGCTGGCTGCTACACCGCACTTCAGCCGCCACCCCGCTAGAATTCACCCTGCAAACCTGGGCCACCTATGCCGGTGATGTGCGCGGCCCCACACTGAGCGACTCGTTGGAGGCCTATATCCGCCGCATGTCGGCAGATATCTCCAAAGGGTACGCCGCGCTAGAGCGTCTCGCCGGGCAAGCCATCCTGACGATGAAGCCCGCCTTCACCACCGAAGAAGCTCAAACCTGGGCGCGCGAGGTTCTGGCCGGGATAATTGCCGATCTCCCCCATGAGGACACTCACCAAGATGAAGATAGCCCACCCCCAAAGGATATCACCCTCACGCGCGTGCTCCCGGACTTAAGTTCAAGCGGATTGCTGGTTTCAAGGACGGGCGACCGCCTGGGGTTTATTCACCCACTCATCCAGGGCTATCTCGCAGCCCAATTCTTCCGAAAAAGCCACGACACCAATGTCTATACGCAAAGAGAATGGCCGCTTAGAAATATTGCCGTTCAATTTACCGCCGCCCGGCAGGATATTCGCGCCCACGTAGGCCATATTATTACCTCACAGGATGATCCCTTGCAATACGGGGCATTTATTGCAGCCTCATGGTTGTCTGAGATTCCGCCCTCCAATCCCTGGCAGCGCGATTTCCTGACACAGGCCGCCGCGCATCTGCGCAATGAAAGCCTGCCGCTTCCGTTGCGCGGGCGCATTCTAGCGGCTCTCGCTGTCACCCGCGACCCCAATATTGCCACCCTTTTCCGGCATTTGCTCAACGCGCCTCAAACCAGTACCCGCCAGTTGGCGGCGCTGGGCAGCGGTTATCAGCGCGATCTGCAGGCCGTTGAGTTATTGATTCCGCTCATCAATGATCTTTCCAACGTCAGCAGGGCGGCCTGTCTTGCACTCGCGTTGATCGGCACACCTCCCGCGCTCGAAGCGCTCGCCAGCGCCCTGCTGCAAGGCAGCGAAGATACCCGCCGCGCAGCCGCCGAGGCCTTTGCAAATCATCCCGAAGAAGGCCACCCCACTCTGAGAGAAGCTGTGCAGGTAGACGATATTCTCGTGCGCCGGGCAGCCATTTACGGGCTGCAGCGCGTGCGCCAACCCTGGGCAATGGATATTTTGGAAACGATGCAAATCGAAGACGCTCAATGGGTCGTCAAAAATGCGGCTACACAAGCCTATGAGGAATTACGCCAGGGCAACCCGCGTATTCCACAGCCGCTGCAACCGCCCGAATCGCTGCCCTGGTTGATTTCCTTCGCAGCCGAACAAGGTTCTGGGATCAGTGCGGGCGAACCCGCCCTGCAAATGTTGCTCAAATCGGTCTCTACTGGCAACCCCGACGAACAGCTTGCCGCGTTGCAATATCTACAACAACTGGGCTATGAAAAAATCTTCCCGACGATTTACCATGCGTACCTGAGCGGAAACGACCCTGATCTCCAGCAGGCCGCTTACGATATTCTTTGGCATCTCGCCGCGGCTGGCGTAGAATTGCCCCCCTTGATGAAATATGGCCTGGGATAGACAAAAGTAAAAAGGCGTGACAACAAAACCGTCACGCCTTTTTATCTGAATAATTACTTGCTTACAAACTGGCAGCTATTTTCTTTTGCACACTTGTAGCGTCTATTTCTAAGATAGAAACTAATTTATCTCGCCCACTTTGCCCGGCGATGATTTCAATCTGATCAACGGGGACATCTAATACCGATGATAACAATTCGGCCAACAAGCTATTCATATCTTCATCCTGTTGTGGGGCAGCTTGCAAGCGCACGCGAATCGTGCCATCTTTCATAATTTCAGCGATCTCATTTTTGCTGGCGCGCGGCACAACTCGAATCCCCAGTGCGGCGCCCTTCTTTCCGTTATGCAGATGAAATTTTCTATTGGGCATACCCATTCCCTTTTTATCAAATATCCGCAGGCTTTTACTGCCAATATTTCGCTAACGTCTTTAAA
>JACNJM010000074.1 GCA_014382605.1 Anaerolineae bacterium | reverse complement strand
ATGAATCTGTGGCGAAAAAGTTGTGGAAAGTATCGGAAGAATTGACCGGGGTTAGCTATTCTTTGTAGGAAAATCCACAAAAAAAAGAGAGCCGCAACAAAATTGCTGCGGCTCTCTTTTTTGTTATATTTTTTTCACCTTCACCGCGGTGACCTTCGTCTCCGGGATTTTGGCGATTGGATCAAGAGCCGGGTTGGTGATCTCGTTGGTGCGGCTTTCATGGAAGTGGAAGGTCATTGAGCACATACCGGTGCGGCAAATATCGGTGACTTTGGCCTGCACTTTGATCGTGCCGCGCCGCGAGGTCACTTCGACCCACTGGCCGTCTTCAATGCCGAATTTGGCCGCGTCGGCAGGATTGATCTTAAGCCACTCATTGCTGTCCAACTCTTCCAAACCTGCTACCCGGCGGGTCATCGTAGCCGAGTGGTAGTGATACAGGCTGCGGTCGGTGGTCAGGATGAGGGGATATTCCTCGTCGGCGATTTCAGCGGAGATTTTGTATTCCACCGGATTGAAGTGGCCTTTCCCGTTGGGGCGGGCGAACTTGCCCTTGTGTAGATACTGCGTCCCGGGGTCGTCTTGGCTCCGGCAGGGCCACTGCAAGCCAACTTCTTCGATACGCTCGTAGGTGATACCCGCGTAGATGGGTGTGACGGCGTTGATCTCGTCCATGATCTCGGAGGGGCTGGCAAAATCGAAGCCTTTTTCGCCCATCTTTTGCGCGATCTGGGAGGTGATCCACCAGTCGGGTTTGGAATCGCCTCGGGGGGAGATCGCTGCCCGCACGCGTTGAACCCGCCGCTCGGTATTGGTGAACGTGCCTTCTTTTTCGGCGAAGGAAGCCGCCGGGAGAATCACATCTGCATATTGGGCGGTCTCCGAGATGAACAAATCCTGCACGACGAAGAAATCCAGCTTTTCCAGAGCTTCGCGCACATGCTTGGCGTTGGCTTCCGTAATCAGGGGATTCTCACCTACCATATAAAGCGCCTTGACCTGGCCTTCGTAGATGGCGTCGAAAATTTCAGTATGGGTGAGACCGACGGTGTCGGACAAGCGTCCGACGTCCGACGCTGTAATACCCCAAGCTTTCTCGAATTTTTCGCGGATTTCGGGTTCTGTAACTTTTTGGTAGCCGGGGTAAACATTGGGCAGGCCGCCCATATCGCACGCGCCCTGGACGTTGTTCTGGCCGCGCAGGGGGTTGACCCCGGTGGAGGGCTTGCCAATTTGCCCGGTGAGCATTGCCAGATTGGCCACAGCTTTGACATTGTCGGTGCCGTGGGTGTGCTGGGTGATGCCCATGGCATAGAAAATGGCCGAGGGCTTATGAGTGGCGTAGGTGCGCGCCGCACTGACAATTTGTTCCCAGGGCACGCCGGTGATCTCTGAGACGAATTCGGGCGTGAAAAGCTCCAGAGATTCTTTAAAGGTTTCGAAGTTTTCGCAATGCTCGGCGATGAATTCTTCGTCGTGCAGGTTTTCTTCGATAATGTAGCGCGCCATGCCGTTCAGCAAAGCCGAGTCGCTGCCGGGGCGGTGTTGGATGAAATAATCGGCCACGCGCACTAACTCGATCTCTTTGGGGTTAGCGACGATCAGTTTTGTGCCGTTTTGCGCGGCGCGGCGCATCCGCTGACCGATGACGGGGTGCGCGTTGGTAGTATTGGCCCCAATTACAAAGAGGGTGCCTGCGTTATCAATTTCTGCAATGGAGTTGGTCATTGCGCCAGAACCGAAGGAAGTGACCAGACCGGCCACAGTAGGGCTGTGTCAGAGCCTGGCGCAGTGGTCGACGGAATTCGTCCCCATGACTGCGCGGGTAAACTTCTGAATCAGATAATTTTCTTCGCTGGTGCATTTGGCCGAGGCCAGAGCTGCAAACTGTTCGCCTTTGCGATCGGCTAATTTCGTGGCAACCAGCTCCAGGGCTTCGTCCCAGGTGGCTTCAACAAACTCGCCATCTTTTTTGATGAGCGGCGTGGTCAGCCGGTCGGGGTGATTAATAAATTTGAAGCCATAGCGTCCTTTGACACACAGGTTGCCGTTATTCGTGGGGCGTTCACGGTCACCGCGCACGCTGACGACTTTATCGCCCGAAACCCCCAGGTAAATACCGCAGCCTACGCCGCAATAAACACAGGTAGTCTGCACTTCGCGGGCCGGGAACTGTGGCCGTTTGGGGGCCAGCGCCCCCACCGGGCAGCGCACAACACACTCGCCGCAGGATTCGCAGATCGAATCGACGAAGGATTTATTCCCAAAAGTGCCGATAACGGTCTTGAAACCGCGGTTGATGAAACCCAACGCGCCCAGTCCGACGATCTCGTCGCAGGTGCGCACGCAGATGCCGCACACCACGCATTTATTGGGGTCAAACTGGAAGAAGGGGTTGCTGGCATCAATCGGCAAGCCCTTATCCGAGGGGCGCAAGCGCGCCAGCCGGTCGGGTTGAATGCCCAAATAAGCCGATGTATCCAGCAAGCCGCAGTCGCTGGCGGCGGCGCAGGCCAGGCAGTCCATGTGGTGATCGGCGATGAGCAATTCCAGGGCAATTTTGCGGGCCTGAGAAATGGCTGGACTGTCGGTTTTGACATCAATGCCATCTTGCACCGGGGTCATGCACGACATGGTCATTTTGCCGCCGTCGATCTCTATTCCACACAGGCGGCAAGCGCCCACCGGCTTCAGGTCGGGGTGGTGGCACAGATGCGGGATGTAAATGTCGTTTTCCAGCGCGGCATCGAGAATATTCTGGCCTTCGCTGGCGACGATCTCTTGTCCGTCAATGGTGAGTTTGATTTCTTTGGTCATAAGTTTTTCTCGAAGTGACAGTCACTTGGCAAGTGACTGTCACTTTAGGCAGTTTCTAGCTCCATCTCTCCTGTCAGTATCTCCACCGAGAAGACTTTCGGCGGGCAGACTTCGTAACACACGCCGCAGCGATGGCAAATATCCACATCAATCACGTGCAATTGCTTCGGTTCTCCGCTGATGGCATGAGCCGAGCAGTTTCGCAGGCACAGACCGCAGCCCACGCAGCTTTCCATGATGTGATAGGTGATCAGTTCTTTGCATTGTTTGGCCGGACAGGCTTTGCCGTAGATATGGGCTTCGTATTCCTCGCGGAAGTAGCGCAATGTTGTCAAAACCGGATTTGGGGCGGTTTGCCCCAGCCCGCACAGGGAACCTACCTTGACGGCTTCACCCAACTCTTCGAGCAGGTCAATATCCTCGGGTTTGCCGCGTCCCGCAACAATGTCTTCCAAAATGGTGAGCATTTGCTTGGTTCCCAATCGGCAAGGCACGCACTTGCCACAGGATTCTTTTTCGGCGAAATCGAGGAAGTAACGGGCGAAATCGACCATGCAAGTTTTTTCGTCCATCACGACCACGCCGCCAGAACCCATGATTGTCCCGGCTGCGTTGAGCGAGTCGTAATCCACGGGGATGTCGAGCAGTTCTTCGGGCACGCAGCCGCCGGAGGGGCCGCCGGTCTGCACGGCTTTGAATTTGCCTTCGCCCGCCATGCCGCCGCCGATGTCGAAGACCAGCTCGCGCAGGGTAATACCCATCGGCACTTCGACCAGCCCGGTGTTCTTGACCTTGCCAACCAGGGCAATGGTTTTCGTGCCGGTGCTTTTCTCGGTGCCGTATTCTTTGAACCAGTCAGCGCCGTTTTTCAGAATCAGCCCGACGCAGGCCAGCGATTCAACATTGTTGATGATCGTCGGTTTGGCCCACAGGCCCTCGACCGCCGGGAAAGGCGGGCGCGGCGTGGGCATGCCGCGTTCGCCCTCAACAGACTGGATCAACGCGGTTTCTTCACCGCAGACAAAAGCGCCCGCGCCCTCTTTAATCTTGATCTTGAAATCGAAGCCGGAACCGAGGATGTTCTTCCCCAACAAGCCGTGTTCTTCGGCCTGGGCAATTGCCAGGCGCAGGCGTTCGAGCGCCAGAGGGTATTCGGCCCGGCAGTAAATGATGCCGACTGTTGCGCCCAGCGCGTAGCCGGAGATAATCATACCCTCGATCAGCGCGTGGGGGTCGCCTTCGATCAGTGAACGGTTCATAAATGCGCCGGGGTCGCCTTCGTCGGCGTTGCAGATCAGGTATTTCTGGTCGGCCTGGGTATCGCGGCAGAAGCGCCATTTGCGCCAGGTGGGGAAACCCCCGCCGCCGCGCCCGCGCAGCCCTGAGTTTTTGACTTCTTCGATGACGTTTTCCGCGCCGATTTCGAAGGCGCGCGCCAAACCAGAATAACCGTGGTGGGCGAAATAGTGCTGCAAATCGGTAGGGTCAATGAATCCCACGCGGTTGAGCGCCCGTCGCACTTGCGGCTTGAGTACGGGCAGCTCAAAGAGTTTAGGCACTTCGGAGATGGTCTCCTCCCCAATGGTTCCGAGAACCAGCTTCGGGGGAATCTGCTCGTCCAGCAAATATTCGGCAACCAGCTTGGGGGCTTGTTTAGGCGTCACATTGCCAAACACTACCATCGGTCGTCCCGGCTTCTGGATGCTGACCACCGGTTCAAGGTAGCACAGGCCGATACAGCCGACTTCCATGACATGACAATCCAGATTTTGGGCCGCGGCCTCAGCTTTGATGGCATCCATCACCTCGATGGAGCCTGCCGAGCGCCCGCAGGTGGCGTTGCCGATGGTGATGAGGGTTTTGTCGCCCGTGGTGAGCGCATCCCAGGCGGCGGTTGATTCTTTTTGGAAGGTTGCTAATCTGCTCATTTTAGATTTCCCTCCCGAAGAGTTTGCGCACCTTTTTGGGGTCGAGTTTGGCTTCGACAGTGTTGTTGACCATAACTGCCGGGGCCAGGCTGCACGCCCCGATGCAGGCCACCGTCTCGAGGGAATATTCAAGGTCTGCGCTGGTTTCGCCCTCTTTGATGCCAATGGCCTCCTCGATTTCTTCGAGAATGCGCGAGGCCCCGTTGACATGGCAGGCCGTGCCGCGGCAGACCATGCAGTGTTTCTTGCCGCGCGGCGTAAAGCGGAACTGGGCGTAAAATGTTGCCACGCCGTACACTTGGCTTTCAGAAACCCCGGTGAAACGGGCAATATCGCTCATCGAATATTCGGGGATGTAGCTGTAGGTTTCTTGCACTTTTTGAAGGATGGGGATAATTTCCTCCTGTTTTCCTTCATAGGCCGACAAGATGGTTTGCAGAGATTCTTCCATGCGTTCTCCTTGGGGTTTAAATACAAAATGGGAGAAATAGAAACATCTCAGCCAATTCGATGAGGGTGCAATGAGCGGCCTGGCTGAGTTGTCAGACAATATTCTATCTCAAATATATGCATTGTATATCTAACAAAAATCACATTTTGCTGTGGTGATGGTCATTTTAATATTTCCTCCACAGCGATTAGATCGTCCAGTTATACTCCCTCAAATCCCGCATCAATTGGTTCGCGTTTTCCTGAAAATCTCCTTTTGAAGAATCTATCGAGTTAGATTGCGCGTACAAATCACGCATTTGTTGTGTGGAGGGTATTATCTCAATATTTTGGGGTCAAAGGTGACAGTCACCCTCCCCGTTTTTTTGAGATGATACTGTGGAGGCTTCATAAA
>JACNJM010000077.1 GCA_014382605.1 Anaerolineae bacterium | reverse complement strand
TTTTTATCAAATATCCGCAGGCTTTTACTGCCAATATTTCGCTAACGTCTTTAAAATGTTAACAGCAAACGCACAATAATGTTACCAGCGATTTGCAACAAAATCAGTAGTATCACGGGACTAAAGTCAATCATTCCCACATGCGGAACTACTCGCCGGATGGGAGCCAACATCGGCTCCACAATACGATCAAGCTGCTGACGCACAGGATGAAATGGGGACATGAAATACGACAGGATTACATGCACCAAAACCAACAGGCCTAACAACCGAAAAATAAAATCTACCACTTGAGCAATATAAACCACAGAAAACTCCTCATAAAGGGCTATTGTCATTCCAACTCAATTGAAATATTCAACTTGAACCAACTCAATGGGGATTATAACAAACCTCAATCGCGCGCGCCGACGATCGCGGTGCCAACCCGAATCATAGTCGCCCCCTCTTGAACAGCGGTTTCAAAATCATGACTCATGCCCATTGAAAGTTCGCGCCAATTGAGCTGAGGATATTGCCCCGCCAAGAAATCGCGCAAACGGCGCAAGCGTTGGAAGTAGGGCCGCGCGGCTTCCGGGTCGGGATCATAGGGCGGCATAGTCATCAGTCCGCGTAATTCAAGTTGCTCCAGTTCTAGCACTGGACGCAGTTCATCGACAAAAGCAGACCAGCGACTCTCATCCCACACTGGCCAACCGTGTTTGGAAGCTTCCCCGCTGACATTGCATTCCAACAGCACAGGCAATACTCGCCCGCTCTCCGCTGCGAAACGGTCGCAACGTTGTGCCAACTTGAGGCTGTCCAGAGTATGCATCCAGGCAAAGTTTCGGGCAACATCGCGCGCCTTGCGGCTTTGCACATGACCAATCATGTGCCAGCGCGCATCCATCGCCGAAAGTTCGTCCATTTTTGACAGGGCTTCCTGAACATAATTCTCGCCAAAATCGCGGGCGCCCGCCGCGTAGGCGGCACGTATCGCCGCGGCTGAATGGCCTTTCGTAACCGTGAGCAAGCGAATTTCAGCAGAGTCACGCCCGGCCTGGGCCGCGGCAACTTTCATCCGTTCGAGTACAGCTTGATAATTTTGGCGAATTTGTTCAGTAGTAAGTTCGGGCATGGGGATCGTTTTCAACGCAAAGACGCAAGAGCGCCAAAGCGGCCCGTGCTGCCTTTTTCGGCGCGATGTGAATACCAGTTTTCGGTATCACATGCGGTACACAGGCCAGAAATCTGAATTTGAGTTACGCCACTTTGTTCGAGCAGCAGACGATTGGCCTGCCACAGGTCAAATTGTATCGAGTCATTTTGTCGCGGCAAAAGCAACTCGGCGTCAGCGCCAAAGGCTTGCTCAACACGCGCCACAACTTCAGAGCCAACTTCGTAATGGTGCGCACCAATCGAGGGGCCAATTCCGGCACGAATATCTGCCGGGACGCTGCCATAACGCCGGGTCATTTTTTCTATGGTAGAGCGCACCACCCCCGAGACTGTACCCTGCCAACCGGCATGTACCAAACCCACCACCCCGCGCGCCGGATCGTGCAACAAAATTGGCACGCAATCGGCAAAGCGCATAAATAATGTTACAGCGGGATTATCCGTCAAAATGGCATCTGCCTTGATGGGGGGCTCGCGCCGCGGGGCGTCGGCGCAGATAACTTGCGTGCCGTGTACCTGCCAGACATCGTAGAGCGATGCCGGTTCGCGCCCCAACGCCGCAAAGGCCAGCGCCCGATTTTCGTCAACATTCGCAAGGGTATCATCCACAGAAATGCTCATATTGAGGGCAGCGAATGGCACCGGGCTAACTCCGCCGCGGCGCGTGAAGATGGCTTGAGTAATGGCAGCATCGAAGATATCAAAAGTGTAGTACTGAAGGGAACGATTTTGGTGAAAGGGCATTTGTACTATTTTCTACTGGTCATTTGCACCCTACGGCACAGAAATGGGACACGGATGACGCGGATTAGGCTGATTTTCGCGTTTTTTTCTTAATGGAAGTTGAAGTTTATTTTTCAGCAAGATGGGCAAATTTCTTGGTCAGCAGGATACGGGTTTCAACCATCGATTCTTCAACCAACGGATAGCCAAACCAGGCGGTTGTGAGACCAAACAAGCCGCCAGTGAGAATGCGCAAAAATGGCGTACTCTCGCGTAGCGGAAATGCGGCAGCCAAAGTTTGCCAGAATGAACCCTGCATGGAATTCAAAACCATGCTGACTAATTGCGTGCCGCCATCCAATCCGATCGGAACCAGGCCAAATAATAGCCAGGCCCACAGCGGCAAGGGCTTCCATCTTCTACCTGTGAGCGAGAAAGCCAGACCAAATATCAGCATGACCGCGTAAATCGCCATATCGCGCTGGCATAAAGCCATTTTAAAGCCTACGCCATCTTCGCCCTGGTAGGCGCGCGCTTCAAGCAAACCCAGTTCATCGAGTCCGGTGGCATTGTGGAAGGTTGTATATTGATCCAGCCCGGCAGCGGCACGCGGATATACCCACTGGTCGCCAAAAAGAAAAATAGAACGATAGGATAACTGATGACACAGGCCGCCATACAGACGATAGATGGCTTTGGCGGGCGCTTCAGCGCCCGCGTTGAGCAGCACAGGCGCCAGCACGGGCAGGCCAACGTAAATAAAGATGAACAGGTTAAACAATAGCATGTAGCGTTTTGAGAACCACGCCGCGAACCGGTCGGCTTTCGAAATTTGACTACCACGAGCGCGGCGTTTTTTGTAAGCAGCATCATCGGTTGAGGCGTAGTATTTCAGGCGATCCTGGGCTGCGGCCAGGGTTACAGCGAGAGTCTTTTGATCGAAGGGGGCCTTAAGGGTAAAGGGGCCGACTTCGATCACAGGAATTTCAAAACCGTATGCTGCTTCTAGTTCAGGATTTTCATCCAGATCGAGTATGGCTAATTTATGTGGATATTGGTCTTGCAAGGCGCGCAGATCGTCTTCGGCCTGCTCGCACAGGTGACAGCCATTACGGCTATACATAGTTATATTTAAAGTCATAAGCCGAGTTCCGCTAAATACTGATCCAATTGGTTTTCTGTCATCAGGCCAATATGCAGCACACGCACGACACCATCGGCGTCTACCAGCACGGTCGTGGGGTAGCCGCGCACCTGATATAAACGCTGGACTTCGCCGCCGGGGTCGAGTAAAACATCAAAGGTGAGGCCCAGATCATCGGCAAAGGCGTGCACATCTGCGCGCGGCTCGTCGAAATTCACTGCCAAGATGCGCAAGGCTCCAGCGTGCTGTTCGTAGCGATCTTGAAAGGCAGGCATTTCCAGCTTGCAGGGGGCACACCATGTAGCCCAGAAGTTGATCAGGACGGGTTGGCCGCGCAAATCTTCGAGCCGGATGGACTCCCCGTTGAGGGAAACCAACTCAAAGTCCGGGGCGGGAGCATCCATAGCCAGGGTTGAGGTGGATGCTGATTGGTCGAGACTTTCGCTCATCCGAGGGGAATCCCCATCAGTGAAAAATCCGATCACCAATAGGCCCAGACCAACCCCAACGATCAAACCGGTGATGAGTGTCAAAGCGTTGCGCATATGTGCCCTTTATAAGCCAAAATCAATAAAGACGCCGAACCGAGCCAGTTGCTCAAAAGTTCCCAGGAAAAGCATCACGCCGACGATGATGAGCAACACGCCCATTACAATTTCAGCATAATGCATCACTTTACCATAGCGGCGCAACACCGTAGCCACCCAACCAACGCCCAGCGCTGCGATCAGGAAAGGAATTGCCAGCCCGGCAGAATAAGCCGTAAGCAACCAAACACCCTGTATGATGGAGCCGCCACTGAGCGAAAGGGTGAGAATGGCGCCCAAAACTGGGCCAACACATGGCGACCAGCCCGCGGAGAAGAAAACGCCCATCAGCGCCGATGAGAAATAGCCGCGCTGGCGGTCGGGTTGGCTCTGCGGACGCAGGTCATACTCCAGGAAGGGGATGCGGATAATGCGCGTCATGTGCAGGCCGAAGATAATCACCACAAGGCCGCCGATTTTGGCAAGCCAGGTGCGTACATCGTAGAGCAGGCCTCCCAACGCAGAGGTGGCAACGCCGAGCAGAATAAAAACAATGCTGAAGCCAAGTACGAAAGCCAGGCCGTGCGAAAAGGTCAACCAGCGATTTTCTTTGCCATCCTGCACAGCGGCGGCTGAACGCCCGCCCAGATAGCCAATATAGGCCGGAACAAGCGAAAACACACAGGGGGATAAGAAGGAGGCCAGACCTGCAACAAATGCAAGGCCGATGCCGATGTTGGAATAATCTGTCATAATTTACCTCGTAGTATTATTTTGGCGCTCCCGTTTTCGACGGGAAGGCATTATTTTCTACCATTCATTGACAATGACGCGGGTACCGCCTTCGCCTTGCAGCGTTAGATCGCCGGTTTCAAAAGACACCGCGGGCATCGTCCAGCGGAAGATCCATTTGGCATCTTCGGGGCTGGCGTTGATGCAGCCATGCGACATGGGTTCGCCGTAGTTATTGTGCCAATAGGTTGAATGTATGGCGACTCCATCGCCATGAAAGAGAGAAGTCCAGGCGACGGCGGGCACATCCCAACTACTCGCGGCGGTACTGCCGCCCATATGCAAGGAGTAGAGCTTGCGCCAGATCATAAAGCCCGATGAAACCGCCGGTGAGAGCGGTGTAGCGCCCTCAGCTTTGCCTGATGAAATGCGGCAGAAATAGACTTCTGAATTACCTTCATAGCAGGAAAGATGCTGCTCCTTCCAATTGATATCGATCTCAATGCGCTTGTCGGTTATTTCAGGGGTGATGGGGGCAACTTCTTCAGGAGTCAGCGGGCGGAAGGCTTCAGCCTGGCACCAGAAAATATCGCCCGGGTTGCCATAGCGTTCATTCACGCGATACCACATGCTACCGTCGCCTTCGGTTTTGATTTGGTCAACCCACAGTACCTGACTGTAATAGAAACGGTATGGCTGCCCGTTTTCGACTCGAAAACGCCACCAGGCCGAGCGCGGCGGGCCGTTAGCAATGCTGGCTTCTACATAAGGAACTGTGACTTCAACCCACATGCCCAGATCAGCGCCCATTTGGGGCAGTTCGGTGACTGGTTGAGCGGGTTCATTTTTCACCGGTTGCAAATAGGGAGACCAGATAAATCCCTCGGGGGTTTCGACCCAGCGCTGATTGTTGCGCCAGGGCCAACGCCCAACTTTTTCTTGCAGCCACGGCACCACAGTATCTTCATAGACTGAAGTCACTGTAGCGGCGTCATAATCTGGGGCGGCCTTAATATCCACGCGCCCCCCCAGGCCATCGGCCACCACGCGGCCCAGTTTCGCGGATTGAGGGAAATCGGGCAGACTAAATAACCGCTGCCAGGGTTGCAGGGTAATACCGCCAACACCTGCGGCGGCTACTTTTAGAAAATCACGACGGGTCAGTTGATAGGTGTTTTGCATTTTGTGTCTCTCTGAAAGAAACCTGTTTTTTTTAAACGAATTATCCAAATAAGTAGATTTTGGAAAGAACTTTGAAAAAGACTTCCGAAAAATAGGGGTGTGTGGGGTGCTCCGCACCCCACACACCCCTATTTTTCGGC
>JACNJM010000079.1:3352-5622 GCA_014382605.1 Anaerolineae bacterium | reverse complement strand
TGTAAGCCGTGAAAACTCACTGCCGGTTGAACGCATCACATAAACACTATGATCGCCGCCACTTTCCCAACTCTCGAGGGCTATCCAAAAACCATCCGGTGAGATGCTAGCTTCGCGCATGGGGATCGCCCCATGCGCAGGATAAATTCGGAACTCAGACGTGCCACCATCCGGATAACGAGCGCCTACCAACTGAGGAATACCGCCCTGTTCTTTTTGGGTGAAAATCAGTACATGCCCATCAGGTGATAAAACCGGAAATGTATCCCAAAGATCACGGCTGGCCGAGAAGCGCTGCGGCTCACTACCATCGGGGTTCATCGTCCAGATTTGATATGGCCCATGGCGCGTAGTTATAAAGATAATCTTAGAGTCATCGGAAGACCATACAGCCTGTTGATCTCGATCATCTTCCGAAAGTTTCAGCGCTTCTTTGGTATCCAAATCCATCACATAGAGCTGTGGACGGAAGTTTTCTCGCATGGAGGTAAACACGATAAACTGCCCATCGGACGACCAAGCGGGATCGTAATCCCCCCCTCCTGTTGTGGGCAAAGGTTCCATGCCACTGCCATCTGCGTTAATAATAAACAAACTGGCCGTATCATAAGATTCTTGATTTCCCTCACACGGAGAAATAAATATCAGTCTGGCTCCATCGGGCGACCAGGTGGGCTGGCAAGCACCCCATTGAACATCGGTTAGTTGACGCAAACTTGTTCCATCAATGTCAATCACCCAGATTTGTAGACTACCACTACGATCTGAAGCAAAAGCAACCTGACCATAACCACCACCCTGAGGTGTGGCCGTGGGGGAAAGAATTGTTTTCAACGTAATTGTAGACGTTGGGGTTTGTGTAGCCGTGTGCGTAAAGGTAGGCGTTGGTGTGAAGGTAGGTGTCGAGATTGGCGCTGATGTTTGTGTTGGAGTCGGCAGCACGGGCAACGGGGTGGATGTATCAGTTGACGCGATCGTTTCCGTAGGCGGGACAGTAGCCGATGGAAATTCCGTGGATGTAGAAGTCGGTAACGCGGTCGAAGTGGTTGTTGGTGTAGGAGATACAGTTATCGGCAAGGCGCCCAGGTAGTTTTGTGCAATGTCTGGACGGAAAAAAATAAGTGATCCGCCAGCAACGACCAATGATACTAATAACAGCACAAACGCGAAAAGGCAGCCGCGACGACGATTCGGGCGCGGGCGCGGCATCGGACGAAAATCATCATCTTCCAATGGTGTGCTGGTGGGAATTGGTGTAGATGTGCGCGTGCTAAATAATTTTTTACTGCTCAAATTTACGCCACTATCTGATTTTGCGGCGCTAATTTGCTCATCGCTTAATGGTTTTAGCACTCCCTGTTCAATCACTTTGCGCTTCGTTGATGAACTGGCCCCGAGTAATGCCTGCTTGAATTCATCGGCAGTTTGATAGCGATCATCGGGATGAACAGCCAGGGCCTTTTCGATCACCTTTGAGAAACGCCGCGAGATTTCCGGGTTACGATCTCGCAATGGGGTTAGATCCGTCTGCTCCATTGTCCTCGCCAAGCTATCTTCGGGCACAACCCCAGCTGTGGATGCGTATAACGTGGCTGCTAGTGAGTAAATATCTGAACGATGGTCTGTGCGCGCGCCGCCATACTGTTCGGGTGGTGAATAGCCCGGAGTCATCGCGCGTGCCCCCGTGGTTGTGCGCTGCCCGGTGAAGGCTATTTTTGCAAGACCAAAATCTACCAGATAGATCTTTCCGTCAGGGGCAATTTTTACATTGCCCGGCTTAAGATCCCGATGCAAAATCGGAGGGTTTTGTGTATGCATATACGTAAGCGCATCGCAAATTGCCACACCAACCAGCATAGCTTCTTCTTCGGGGATCACACCAATATGATCCATGCGCTCGCGCAAATCTTCCCCCTCAATATAGTCCATTACCAAGTATTGCCCCTGTTCTTCAATTACAAAATGATCGGAAACACGCGGCAAATTAGGATGCCGTAGCCCCGCCAGGATGGTTGCTTCGCGGCGAAACTGCCGGGCATATTCGTCGGTAGTGAAAAGATTCTCTTTCACCGCAACTTCCATCCCCAGGTTCTCATCGATCGCTCGATAAATCGAACCCATGCCACCCTGGCCAAGGATTTCTAATATTCGGTATCGATTATGTAGTTTTGCACCGCGGTCCAGGGTCATATATTGCTCGTCTCAGATTTCCTTTCAGTTGGGATGATTTTGGTGCCAGCTATACACTTGCTTATCTCCAGCCCAAACAT
>JACNJM010000079.1:0-3015 GCA_014382605.1 Anaerolineae bacterium | reverse complement strand
CCCATCAACATATCAAAGGTACGATCTGCTTCAGCAGCATCTTCAATCGAAACCTGCAAGAGCGTGCGCTCTACTGGATCCATTGTAGTTTCCCAAAGCTGTTGTGGGTTCATTTCACCAAGCCCTTTATAGCGCGAAATCGTGGCCCGATCATCTGAGACGCCAAATTCTTTCAAAACAACATCTTTTTCCGCATCCGAATACGCATATTGTGATTTTTTACCATAATTGATGCGGTACAGCGGTGGTTGGGCAATATATAAATGCCCCGCTTCCATTAGCGGCTGCATGTAACGGAAAAAGAAGGTCAGCAACAAGGTGCGAATATGAGCCCCATCTACATCGGCATCCGTCATAATGATTATGCGCCCGTAGCGCAGCCCGGTCAGATCAAATCCTTCACCGATGCCAGTGCCTAACGCCGAAATCAGCGCTTTGACCTCATTATTGCTGAGAATTTTATTCAGGCGGGCTCGCTCGGTATTAAGAATCTTGCCGCGCAGCGGCAAGATGGCCTGAAAATGGCGGTCACGCCCCTGTTTTGCGGAGCCGCCTGCCGAGTCGCCCTCAACGATATACAACTCTGTTTTTTCCGGATTACGCTCTGAACAATCCGCCAGTTTCCCTGGCAGTGTCAGGCTTTCCAATGCCGATTTCCGAATCACCAAATCGCGAGCTTTACGCGCCGCTTGACGCGCACGCGCCGATGTCAGGCATTTTTCAATAATACTCTTTCCAGCGCGAGAATCCTGCTCAAGGAAGAGGCCAAATGCATCATTAACAACCTGTTGTGTGATTGTCTGCACTTCGGGATTCATTAGCTTAACTTTGGTCTGGCTCTCAAACTGGGGGTCGGGGTGCTTGATGCTCACGATGGCGGTTAAACCTTCACGGGTATCCTCACCCTTGAAGTTCGGTTCTTCATCTTTGAGCAATTTTTGCTTCTTGGCGTAATCATTAATTGAGCGCGTCAGGGCCGAGCGCAACCCGGTGAGATGCGTGCCCCCATCAACGGTGTTGATCGTATTCGCAAATGCATACACCGATTCGGCATATGCATCGGTATATTGAAACGCTACGTCAATGGTTATATTATCAACTTCTTTCTCGACGTGCACCACAGGGTGCAGGGTTTTTCGATTGCGATTGAGATAGCGCACGAAGGACGTAATACCGCCCTCGAAATAGAAAGTCATTTCGCGATCTTCGCGTTCATCCAATAAATAAATATTAACGCCTTTCGTCACAAAAGCCATTTCTCGAAAACGCTGCAGAAGCGTAGCAAAGCGATACTCTAAATCATCACCTGTGAAAATAGTCGCATCGTATTTAAAGGTTTGTTTGGTGCCGGTTTCATCTTTAGGTGCTTTGCCAATGACCTTTAGCTCAGTCACTGGTTTGCCGCGCTCAAAACGTTGAGCATAAACCTTTCCATCGCGCATAACTTCAACTTCAAACCATTCTGAAAGTGCATTGACCGCAGAAAGCCCAACACCATGAAGACCGCCCGAAACTTTATAGCCGCCTTCACCAAATTTTCCGCCTGCATGAAGCACGGTCATAACAATCTCTAAGGCAGAAACACCACGTTGTGGGTGAACATCCACTGGGATGCCGCGTCCGTTATCCGAAACTGTAACACTGCTATCATTATGAATGATAATTTCAATTGAATCGCAATACCCCGCGAGGGCTTCATCAATAGAATTATCGACAACTTCATAAACCAGATGGTGTAACGCTCGAATATCTGTACCGCCAACATACATACCCGGGCGGCGACGCACGGCCTCCAACCCTTCGAGCACCTGAATATCTTTTGCCTCGTAAGACAGGTTATTTTTGTCTGCCACGAAAGCCTCCGTTTCTCGTGAAAAATTATTAGGTATGTAATTGGGCACTTCATTCGCCAGCAACCCAAAATGAGCGGCTTTTTTCGAATAAACTGCGCAACTCTTATATTACCTAGTTAGCTTGATTTCGCCACCGAAGTATCTTGAGTAGATTGACTCTCGAGAATGAACTGTACCCAGTGGCTTGCTTGTTGATAGTAAATAAAACTTGCGGATAACAAACCAGTAGCAACAAAAGCGTGCCCGGCAAGTCCAAGTAGCATAAGCCAAGAATCTTCTGGTGGCAATATCCACAGCATATCCATTACTTGGCTAATAAGCAACAACCCCACAATAAATGTAGCGGTTGTAGGTAAGGTCATGCGGATAATCTGAATACTCTGGCGTATACCACCCCATACCGAACTTCGATTTACCAAAATGCTATGGGGCACAAATAAAAACTGAAAAGCAAACCACAACACCATGCCGCCAAAGATCATAACGGCCAAAGGTAACCCAGAATTGCCCACAAGAACAAGTAGCAGCATGCCACAACTCACGGGAATGCTAATTCCCAAAATTAGTAAAAACCAGAAAAAAGTCAGTAGCAGCACTTGAAAACTCGCCCGCGGCAAATCTGTGAGGGATTTTAGCAACTTTAATTCATCGTGGATAGCGATCTGTCCCACCAATGAGAAAAATAGCGTGCCCGCCACAAGACCCAGCACTGTGAGGCCACCAGCGATCAACAAGGCAATCCATACGGATGAAATGTCAACAAACTCAGCATCGCCGAATGGCTGTGCTAAAAGAGGATGGGCCGAAACAAAACTAGGCACACCGATGGGGTAAGAGCGTAGCATACTTAATAGATTAAAACGCTCGGCCAACAGCAACCATATTTCCTCGACTCGTCCCGTCATTGCGGCAAAATCGGGAATATCGCCTTGTGTTTGGGCAACAAAGGACATCCAGTCTTCAATAATGTTCTTCAATCGCAAGCGCGGCGACAACCAAATGAGCAAATCAAGCCCCAGGGGGAACAAGATCAGCCCAATGTGGTTGGTGACCGCATCAAAACCAGCGATCATTGCAGAGAACACGCCTGGTGGCGTAGCCGTTTGTTGTGTTTCCATCAAAGGTGTGATTCTACCATATCTTGGTGTTTGGAGTTTTGTTA
>JACNJM010000176.1 GCA_014382605.1 Anaerolineae bacterium | reverse complement strand
GAACGCCCGAATATGCTCCTTGTTTTAGTAGATGATCTTGATGCACTGCTCGGCACGACCGATACTATGCCGCGGCTCAAAAAGCACCTCACCGAGCAAGGGACCTCGCTAGGACAATTTATCACCCCCACGCCGGTCTGCTGCCCTTCGCGGGTTAGTTTCCTCACCGGGCAATACGCGCACAACCATCATGTTTATATGAACGCTTCGCCAGAAGGCAGCTTTAAAAAATTCAACCTGCTAGGCAGCGAAGCCTCCACGATTGCAACATGGCTCAGTGCGGCAGGGTATCATACCGGTTTCATGGGCAAGTATATGAACGAATACCCGTTCCCGGACAATAAGACTTACGTCCCAGCGGGTTGGGATGAGTGGTATAGCCCGGCAAAGGGTAAACCCTACACCGGATTCGAATATACGATGAACGAAAATGGCTCACTGGTCGATTATTTTGATCCATCGCAGTATATTACCGATGTCTTGTCCGACAAGGCTGACGACTTCATCCGGCGAGCGACGAGCGGAGAAGAACCGTTCTTCTTGCAGGTTTCCACGTATGCGCCGCACGAACCCTATACGCCCGCGCCGCGCCACTCCGATACCTTCGCCGATATTCAAGCGCCGCGCACGCCCTCGTTCAATGCCGAAGATGTCAGCGACAAACCCAGCGATCTCCGCTACAATCCGCTGCTAAGTGAAGCGGAAATTCAAGATATTGATAACGTTCATCGCCTGCGCGTGCAAAGTATGCAAGCCGTGGATGAAATGATCGAGCGTTTAGTGAATACGCTTGACGAACTCGATTTGCTGGATTCAACGTATATTTTCTTCATCTCCGATAATGGCTTCCATTTAGGGCAACATCGCATGAAGCCCGGCAAGGCGCACCAATACGAAGAAGATATTCGCGTGCCGTTCATTGTGCGCGGGCCAGGTATCCCCGTTAGAGCCACAGTAGACGAATATCTCACCGCCAATATCGACTTTCCGCCCACCATCGCCGAACTGGCGGGCGTGATTCCACCCGAATATGTCGATGGCCGCTCACTGGTGCCGCTGCTCAAGAATACGCCACCCCCTGCGGATGAATGGCGGCAGGCTGTGCAAATTGAATTCTTTGGACACCAACTTAATGAAGATGACGCTGTATCGCCCTGGTATTTGGGGTTACGCACAAACGACCATCTTTATGTTGAGCATAGCGAGGGGATGACCGAGCTTTACGATCTCCACGCAGACCCCAACCAACTTAACAACCTGGCCCCCGAAACCGACCCTGAACACATCACCCTATTTTCTCAATGGTTGCGAGAAATCTATAACAGCTCAGGCATTGAACTCCGCGAGATTGAACAAAATAACCCCCTATGACGTATCAACCGCGTACGAAATTTGAACTTGCCCGCGATGATTTCCGCCGCGCCCGCCGATTGGCAGCCACCAACGAAATTATTCGCAAGCTGCGCGGGCAGCCGGTAGAATTGCTGCCCTTCGATGAAGTCAGCCCGCATATTCATGCACAAGATGGGCGCAACCGCGGCCTGCAACATATTCCGCTAGACGCAATTGTAGGCAGTGTGGGGCGTTATGCCGATTTCACGCGCGATTTTCTGCCGCGCTCCGGCGCACTGCAAGACCGCTGGGCGCGCGTCAAATCCAAGTTTCATAATCTGGAGGATATGCCCCCCATTCAGGTGTATCAGGTGGGGGCGGTTTATTTTGTACTGGATGGCAATCACCGCGTTTCAATTGCCAGAGATAGCGGCGCAACTCAGATACGCGCGTATATCACCGAATTTCAAGCAGACATCGAGATCACTACCGATACTGATCTCGATGGCATGATCCTCGCGGTAGAGCAAGCTGAATTTTTCGCAAAGACTCAGCTCAATCTACGCCAGCCTATCCCCAATTTACGCATTACATCGCCAGGAAGATACAAGATTCTCGAAGGGCAAATTAACAATCTGCTAAAAAAACACCAGCGTGATGAAAACGCGGCGTTCTCGTTTGAGGGCGCTGCTCAACTCTGGTACGAGGATATGTATCTTCCGGTAATCGAAACCATCCGCAACCACCGCCTGCTGGAAAATTTTCCCGACCGCACCGAAACCGATCTATATGTCTGGATTTCGCAACACCAGGAGGATCTGAGCGCGGCTCTGGGGTGGGCAATACACCCCGAGGATGCAGCCAGCGACCTTGCCGATCAGTTCAGCCCCCGGGCCGAGCACGTCGCATCCCGCCTAAGGGAGCGAATTCTGGATAGTGTGATTCCCAACCCCATTGAGGCAGGGCCACGCGCCGGGGAGTGGCGTCAAGAACAAATCGAAAAACAACGCGGCGATAAATTATTCTCCCGTATTCTCGTTTCCCTGAGCGGTTCACCCCACAGTTGGCAAGCTCTGCAACAGGCGATTATATTTGCACAACGCGAAGATGCCCAAATTCTGGGCCTACATATGGTCAAGAATAAAAATACGCGCGCATCTGCTGCCACACAAGCTGTTCAAGAAAAATTTAATACTTATTGCCAGGATGCTGGCATCCCTGGAGAGTTAGCGCTAGATGTCGGCGAAATTACGCCAACGATCATCGAACGTTCTCGCTGGAGTGACCTGGTCGTTGTTCACCTGGCACATCCACCGAGCGATAATATTCTCAGACGCTTAGGCCCAGGATTTCATCGGCTTGTACAGGGTTGCCCGCGCCCCATTCTGGCGGTGCCACGAGCATTCCCCAAGCTTGATAATCTGCTACTGGCATACGATGGCAGCGCAAAAGCCGATGAAGCGTTATTTGTCGCGGTTTATCTGGCGGGAAAATGGAAATTACCGCTTAGCGTTTTAGTCGTCCTTGATGGGGAGCGATTCCCAAAACGGGCTGCTGCGCGAGCGCGCTGGTACTTGAGCAGCCACAAAATTATCGGCGATATTCACTTCCGACATGGCCCAGTTGCCAAAACGATCATGCAAACTGCGGCAGAAGCCAATACTGAACTCATTATCATGGGGGGGTACAGCCGTCCACCGATGCTGGATATGATGGTAGGCAGTTCGGTAGATCAGATTCTGAGATCTGCCACATGTCCGATATTGATTTGTCGATAAAGCTGGTTTTCGTAAACGAAGCAGGAAAACCGAAAACAGGGGCAAGTGAAATACCCTGCAAAGATGAGTGAAACCATATGATGAACGATAATTTGTATATTCGCGCCGTCAGCGATTTTAGAGATGCCCGCCGAAAGGCCGCCATACAAGAAATTCTAGGCGCTCTGACCGGAAATTCTAACGAATTGCTCTCATACGAAACTGTACGACAACAACTACGCGCCATCGAAGGCAACAAAACTGAGTTACGCGATATTCCCCTCGATGCCATCGTTGGCAGTGTGGGGCGTTATTCCGATTTTACGCGCGGCTTTCTGCCACGCCGCGATAGCGATCAGCAGCGTTGGGCTGGTGTAATGAGCAAAACCACCAATCTGATCGGCCTTCCCCCTATTGAAGTCTATCAAATTGGCGAAACTTATTTCGTACTCGATGGCAATCATCGCGTCTCCGTGGCACAGCAGCTCGGCGCGACCACAATCCAGGCCTATGTCACCGAAGTGCGTACCCGCGTCAATATCACCCCCGAGACCAGCCCGGATGAACTCATCATCAAGGCCGAGCTAACCCACTTTCTTGAGCAAACGCAACTCGATCGAGAACGTCCCGCCTCCGACTTCACAACAACCAACCCTGGGCAATACCCCATTCTCTTGGAGCATATCGCCGTTCACCAATATTTCATGGGCATCGACGAGCAACGGAATATCAGCTACGAAGAAGCCATTACTCACTGGCACGATGATGTCTATCAACCGGTTAAAGAAATAATCCAAGAACGGGGGATTTTACAGCATTTTCCGGAACGCACCGAGACCGATCTGTATTTATGGATTTCGCGCCACCGAGCGGATCTGGAAAATGAACTGGAGCAGCATATTTCCTCCGAAGCTGCCGCGGCAGACCTGAAGATTCGCTTTAACCCTGAGTTTTCTCATACCTTTGGGCGGCTCATCTCACGCGTTCTCGATGCCGTCATCCCCGACGCGCTCGAATCCGGGCCACCTCCAGGCAATTGGCGCGAAGAAACCCTCCAACAGAAACGCTCAGAACAATTATTTGCCAACATCCTGGTAACACTGAGTGAAGCCGACCCACACTGGATGGCGCTTGAACAAGCCATTGTGGTGGCCCGGCGCGAACAAGCCCAAATACAGGGGTTGCGCATCATCCAACACCCGGAAGATGATGATAATGAGACGAGCGCAGCGCGCCACAACGAATTTTTTGCGCGTTGCGAGTCAGCGGGTGTCCATGGACACCTTACCCTTGAAACGGGCAGCATCGCCAGAGCGATCTGCAAGCGAGCCTATTGGACAGATTTAATTGTCAGCAAACTCACCTACCCGCCGGGCGATGATCTGGTTTCGCGCCTGGGTTCCGGCCTGCGCACCATGATCCGCCGTTGCCCACGACCGATATTAATCGTCCCCGATAATGTCACACCGATCAACCGCGCCTTGCTGGCCTATAATGGCACCCCGAAAGCCAAAGAGGGGCTTTACGCCTCCGCATATCTGGCCGGAAAATGGGGGATTGAGCTACACGTTCTCACGATTGAACACCCAGATATTTTTGCCAAAGTGGCGCTTGATGAGGCGAAACGCTATTTGATCGAATCGCAGGTTGAAGCGCATTATCATTTACACGAAAATAGAAATCGCGCCAATATATTGCTTGAATTCTCCGAACAAAATGCCTGTGACATGATCATTATGGGAGGCTATAAGGCCAGCCCGCTGGTGGAAGTAATGCTGGGAAGTGTGGTCGATGAAGTGTTGCGCAGAACCGAAGTCCCCCTGCTTATTTGCCGTTAGCCGGAATTCCGTCGAGCGCCAAATAGGTTTCGCGACACCCATACGTGTTTATAACACGCGTTTCCCCAAAAACAGTTTCGGTGATGGTATCTGGCCGATAAACATGTATGTGCCCATGAAAATGGTAGCGCGGTTGAAAAACAGTTAACATCCAGCGAAAAGCTCGGATGCCGCGATGCGCACGGTCGGTCTTGTCATGAATTCCCCAGGGCGGCGCGTGGGAGATAAACACATCTAAAAATCGTCCATTACGCATGCGATGATAGAAGAACATTGGCACTAACGCCCAGACATGCGCCCACATTTCAGACTGTGTGTATTGGTAAAGGCCGCGGTTTTTATAACGTTCACTCCCTTCGATGCCAGCGATCAACATCCCTTCGTGGTTCACCACCCTGCGGTGCAAGTCGATCCCCCCGTGCGGAAATTTTCGATTGACCCCATCGCCATATTCAATCTCCGGGTCATGATTTCCTCTTACAAAAAAAAGGGGAATATCCAGCGAACTGATCACATATTCCTGATAGTAATAAGGCAAATCGCCGCACGCCAGAACCAGATCAACATGCCCGAATTTTTCTCGAACCTGAGAGCTGTAAATATAAGGGATAATTACATCACTGATGGAGAGGGTTTTCACGCAATCCTGGCCTTCTAGGGAACTTGTCTTATTTTCAACCGCTTATACTCGCTAATAGCTATCTTGTCAA
>JACNJM010000239.1 GCA_014382605.1 Anaerolineae bacterium | reverse complement strand
ATTTTCGGATAATTTTTATCCCCTTTACAAATCAAGAATATATGTTCTATAATATAGCATCCTATTCTGATCCAGCCCAAGGAGCCACAGTCATGTCGAACCACCCGATTATTCATATTGAGTTTTCAGCCGCCGACCGTGAAGCTGCCGGTCAATTTTACAGCGACGTTTTTGGATGGCAAGTTCAACAAATGCCCGAAATGAACTATGCCACCTTTACAGCCGAGGGCGGCCCCGGCGGCGGGTTCAACCCCGTGAGCGAAGAAAATCCTGCCGGAACGACGTTAATCTATATCAGCACCGACGACATTCCAGCTACACTGGCACAGATCGAAAAACACGGCGGCGCGAGCATTGTCCCCGAAACAGAGATCCCCGGCGTAGGCTGGTTCGCCATTTTCAAAGACCCCACCGGAAATGTGGTTGCGCTTTATAAGGACAAGCCCCAGTAGATATTACGGCTAAATACACTAAAAAAGAGCGTGGGAACAAAACCTCCCACGCTCTTTTGGCGGAGCTAACGCTCGATCAAAAAACGTTTTTTCCATTCGTACAGCCGATTCAGGGCTTCAATCGGCGAGAGAGTACTCAAATCAAGCTTCTCCAATTCATCCCGCATTGGATTGGTTTCCGGAAAGAGATTCAACTGCTGTGGCACATGCGGATCAATTTTCACTGTCTGCCCGGACGAAACCTCGAGTTGCTGTAAAATTTCTCCGGCGCGTTGGATCACAGGACGCGGCATCCCCGCCAACTGGGCAACATGGATGCCATACGAACGATCAGCCCCACCGGCGACAATCGTGTATAAAAAGACCACATCCCCATCGGCCTCGCTGACGGCTACATTGTAATTGCGCACTCCGGGCAGCAAATCGGCCAATTGAGTCAGTTCATGATAATGGGTGGCAAAAAGCGTCTTCGAGCGCAAACGGGGATGATTATGAATATATTCCACAATCGCCCAGGCAATCGAAACGCCATCGTAGGTGCTGGTGCCGCGGCCAATTTCATCTAAAATCACCAGACTGCGCGGCGTGGCATGGTTTAAGATATTGGCCGTCTCGACCATCTCTACCATAAAGGTCGATTGCCCGGCGTGAATTTCATCTTGCGCCCCGATGCGCGTAAAAATACGATCCACCAACCCAATCCGCGCCGACGATGCCGGAACAAAACTGCCCATCTGCGCCATGAGCGCAATCAGGGCTACCTGCCGCAAAAAAGTACTTTTCCCCGACATATTCGGCCCAGTGACAATACGCACATGTTCGCCCTCTTCAAAAATCACATGATTGGGCACAAAACGCTTTCCGGCGGGCAGTAGCCTCTCCACCACCGGATGGCGGCTGGCTTCAATCGCCAATACATCTTCGACGACCACCTCAGGGCGCACAAAACCATTCAACGCGGCCACTTCGGCCAACGTTGCCAGCACATCTAACTGAGCCAGGGCGCGCGCCGTTGCCAACATGCGCGGCGCGCTGGCCGCCAAACGCTGGCACACATCTATAAAGAGCCGCCGCTCTACATCCTTGATGCGCTCTTCGGCATTCAACACCAGGCTCTCGTATTCCTTCAATTCCGGCGTAATATAGCGTTCGGCGCGCACCAGCGTTTGCTTGCGGATATAATCCTCGGGAACCAACTCGCTATGGGTATGGGTAACTTCGATATAGTAGCCAAAGACTTTATTGTAGCCAACTTTGAGGGAAGAAATGCCCGTGCGCTGCCGTTCATGGGGTTCGAGATTCTTGATCCACTCCCGCGCGTGGCGCGAGGCTTCGAGGATGTCATCTAACTCCGCGGCGAATCCCGCTTTAATCACACCTGGATTCCCAAGGGTGGCCGGAGGCTCCTCAGCGATAGCGCGCTCCAGCAAATCCAGTTCGGCGGCACAAAGATGGAATTCGGTCAAAATTCCATCGAGGGGCGAATCACCTTCGGGGAACAAAGACCTCAATCCGGGCAGTTTGCGCAGCGTCTCTCGAACGGCCACCAAATCTCGGGGTTGGGCTGTCCCCCCCACCACGCGATTGATCAGCCGCTCCAAATCGTTGATCGGTCTGAAAGCCTGACGTATCTCGGCGCGGGTTAGTCCCTCTTCATAAAAGAACTGCACGCCACGCTGGCGGGCGCGAATTTGCTCCACATCGAGCAGCGGCTTGCTGACCCATTGACGCATCAGACGCTTGCCCATCGGCGTGACCGAGCGATCCAGCACGCCCAGCAGCGAGCCTTCCACATAATCGCCGCGCAGCGTGCCGGTGAGTTCAAGATTGCGGCGCGTGGCGGCATCGAGGGTCATAAATTCGTTGAGGTGATAGGCGCTCAAGCCGGTGAGCAGATTCAGCGCCGCGGGCTGGGTTTCGGCCAGATATTGCAGCACCGCCCCCGCCGCACGGATCGCCAACGGCAGGCCGCGCACCCCAAAGCCATCCAGTGAGGCAACCTTGAATTGCGCCCGGATGGCTTCTTCACAGCGCGAGAATTCAAAGCGCCAAACAGGCCAGGCCGTGGTATGTCCAGGCAACCCATTTTCGAGCGATAAATTTTCCGGAACCAATATTTCCACCGGTGACAGACGAATCAACTCCGCCCGCAGAATTTCGTGAATGTCCCCGCCGGTCAATTCAGTGGCTGCAAATTCGCCGGTGGTTATATCCACATAGGCCACTCCAGCGCGCTTTTCATCGAGCAGCATACAGGCCAGGTAATTATTGGCATCCCCCGGCAGCAACCCCGGTTCCATGATCGTCCCCGGCGTGACTACGCGCACGACTTCGCGCGGCATCAGGCCGTTGATCGGCTCCGTGCCAACTTGTTCGCAGATCGCCACATGATAGCCCTTATGAATCAGGCGTCCGAGATAATTTTCAGCGGCATGATGTGGAATTCCGGCCATCGGCACGCGGTCGCCTTTGGCGACATTGCGCGAAGTCAGCACAATATCGAGTTCGCGGGCCACAATATGGGCATCTTCATCGAAGGTTTCGTAAAAATCTCCCAGGCGAAAAAAGAGCAACGCATTTGGGTATTGGCGCTTAATTTCAAGATACTGGCGGCGAACTGGGGTGGTGTTGTCTTTGGGCATGAGTGTGATTCTAAGTTGAGGCGCGGAAAAGGGCAAGGGTGTATAGAAAAAGAGCGCCAGCAAAATGCTGGCGCTCTTTTTGTGCGCGTTTGAACGAATTCGAGCTTACAGGGTAATGACCACATCGCTTAACAGTGAACCATCTACCAATGAGTAAATCTGTACCAGGAAGTGACCATCACCCAGCGCTGTCACCCGCAGCAGGATGCCCAAATCGGGGTAGCTGAGGTTAATGAGAACGGTTCCTGACGAAGCCCCAGACCATTCACTCAGAGCAAGAGCGCCAATCGGGACGTTCCCACTGGCGGTTTTGTAATAGAAGTGCAAAGCGCCATCGGCATCTTGCGTGAGAGTCATAACCCCATTTCCGAAGATCGAGATTGTACCATCCTCATCGCCACCCTCTTCAACAACAGGCGCAGGTGGAACAATAGGATCGGGTGGAATAACAGGAGGCACATATAATAAAGCATCAAAAGCTTGTACCAAGCCAAAACCATAATCCTCATCCCAACCGGCAGGCCCCAAATCGCGTGCGGTGGATAAAAGCGCCTCACGAATTTTTGCAGGGGTATCAAATTGGGGCAAACTCGCAAGTAAGGCAGCAACACCAGACACAAATGGCGTCGCCATAGATGTGCCATCCCAGTTTACACCAGCATAATCATTATCCCAAACTGTAGACCAGATTCCAACACCAGGGGCGGATATATCAACGCCCATATGTCCCTCTGGTTTTACTGGATCAACAGTTGGATCAGTCCAGAATGACGAGAAATCCGCGGTGGTGTTGGTATCATCAACCGCTGCAACCGAAATCACATTTGGCAGAAGAGCAGGATAGTTGACCCACCACGAATCGCACTCACCATCGTCATCACCATCATCACAGTTGCCAGCCGCTGCCACAAGGGTAACACCATTGTTATAGGCATAATCCACAGCAGCAACGAGACCAGGGTCAGGAGCTACCGAAACCCCTCCCAGGCTCATATTGATAATATCCGCGCCATTGTCCACTGCCCAGATTATCCCTGCTGATACCCAATCCCATTCACATCCAGTAGCATCGCAAACCTTAACGGGCATAATGGAAACCGCAGGCGCCGATCCGGCGATTCCAATTCCATTATTGGTTACTGCTCCAATTACTCCAGCCACATGCGTGCCATGGCTATCCACCTCATCCTGAGGAAGAGTTAGAGGGTTAATGGCGTTATACCCAGCGATTAGATTAGCAATCAAATCCGGGTGATCTAGGTCTATTCCGCTATCCAAGACAGCCACAATAACAGATGTTCCCGTCGCAATGTCCCACGCGGCAGGTAATTGGATTGCATCAATACCATACTGGTCTCCAGAAATATAATGTGGGTCAGTAGGTGCAGCTAAAAGTTGTGCGTCAGGCGCATCGAGAACTTCAGCAACCGCGTCTGTCAACGGCTCTGCATTTTCAAGTATTTCTGCTGCTTCTGTGGAGACAAGCGCCAGGGCTTCGCCATCTTCATTTACTACACCAACAATCACGCCTTCTGTATCCATCACAACAATCGGAGATGAAGCGCTTTCAGCCTCAGCCAATGCAACTTCATCATCTGCTTCTGCAAGTGCAGTCGCTTCATCTGCTTCAGCCGGTGCTGTGTCTTCGGCCTCGGCTTCCACGGTTTGTGACTCATCAACGACCGGGGCTTCTTCCACGATTTCTTCGGTTTCGGCGGGCGCAACTTCTTCATCTTCCGCTGGCTCGGCTTCCTCAGCGACCGGGGTTTCTTCCTCTACAACTGCTTCGGCTTCAGCGGATGGGGACTCTTCAGCCTCCGCTTCCACAAGTTCAACGTCACCACTGGTTTCATCAGCAACCGGCGCTTCTTCTACCGTGGCTTCTTCTGCGGGTGGCGGGTCAACAGTCCCCCCATCACCGGCATAGGCCACCAATGATGCCGGAAACATCATCGTGACCACAAGCGCAAATATTACTCCCAAATTTAATAAGCGATAGAATTTCATGGAATCTCTCCTTTAGAACAACTATTTCCTTGCCCAATGTACAAGTGATGGGAGCCGCTATAATTGTTCCCACCTTACATATTTGTTGGGCTTTATTATATACAACACTTAAGTACTACACAATATCAATTGTATTATTTTTTTTAATACAATTGCAATAAATGCCACACAGCGAGCACGCCCCACGAATCGCGTGGAAGCATACGGATATCGTGCATCTTTTCGATTGCCTCCTGAGAATTTCGCAGTATAATAATGCCACTATATTATGCGACGAAAGGAGTGTAAGACAAAATGGCTAGTGTAACATTCAAGAACGTGTTCAAACGCTTTGGCGATGTCACGGCAGTAAATGACCTTGACATCAAGATCGAGGATAAAGAATTTTTGGTCCTCGTTGGCCCGTCGGGCTGCGGCAAGTCTACCGCGCTGCGATGCCTGGCCGGGCTGGAAGATATTAGTGAGGGACAAATCCTCATCGGCGATCAGGTGGTCAATGATGTGGCTCCCAAAGACCGGGATATCGCCATGGTATTCCAATCGTATGCCCTGTATCCCCACATGTCTGTCT
>JACNJM010000093.1 GCA_014382605.1 Anaerolineae bacterium | reverse complement strand
TCTGGCTGTTGCCAACCACTTTCTCTACCGAGGAGAAGCTCAGCGTGTCGTTCAATGATCCGGCGTTGGCGGCGGTCAGCTTCCAGATGTTGGCTGCATCCGGGCCGATCAGCGTGTCGGCGAAGGCGCTGCCGATCAGGGCATCCAGGTTATCAAAACCGCTACCCAAAACCATGTGGTTTCCTGCGAAGCCATCTGTGCTACCGTTTCCGGTCAGAACGATCGTCTGGGCATCAATCAGATTGCTGAGGCTGAGTGTATCGGTTCCGGCGCGCCCATCGAGGCGGCCTGTCAACTCCACGCCGTCGGCGAAGATAAATTCATCGCTACCAGGGCCGCCACTCAGGTTCTCGAAGCCGCTGAAGACAAACTCCGCGGCACTGCCGATATATCCGCTATCGTCCTGGGTAATCTGCCAGGTATTGCCCTGATTGGATGCCAACAAAGTATCCGAACCTGCATCCGCATTAACCGTCCACGAACCCAGGCTGGCGCTCCAGGTCAGCGTATCATCTGCGGGACTGAGGGCCAGGGTAGCCGTGAAGCCCTCGGGGTCGTAATAGTAGAATGGGCGTAACAACCCAAACCCGGACAAGTTATTTTCCAGGAGTGCGCCAGTGCCATTGGCGCTGGCATCTAAAGCCAGGCGATCATCGCCTTGATTTCCGTAAATCCGCAGATCATATTGCGCGCCGCTCAGGTACAGGCCAGACAGACTGGTAAAACCAAAAGTATCGTCGTCTGCGCCGCCACTGACCGCCAGGGCGACAGAAATGGGCAAGCTATTGAAAGTCACCTGATCGGCACCGGCGTTCAAATTCAGGTTGACGCCCTCGATGCCGCTGACCTTCAATCCGCCACTGCTGAAGCTGGAGAAGTTGTAGAGCGTTGATCCATTGACCTTGATATCTGTTGCTGAAACTTCAACTGCATCATCTCCTGAAGTACCATCGATCAAAATATAGTCAGTGCCGCTGCTGTCGTTGGCTGTCAACGGGCCACTGAGTGAAGCGGCAATGCGATAGCTGTCGGAGCCGCTGCCGCCGTCGATGGTCAGGCCGTATTTATTGATATTATCGACTTCAATGACATCATCGCCTGCTCCGCCGTAGACCGCTGAACTGCCGTAGACGTTCCAGGGGTTGCCTGATATATCGAAGCTGTCCTGGCCGTCCTTGCCATCCACAATGAAGGTTTCGAGGGAGTTATCGTAGCGAATGACAACGGAGTCACCGCAGGTAGTCATACTTTCGCCAACAGTGAAAGCATCATCGCCGCTGCTGCCGTTGATGTACAGCACATCGTCGCCCCAAATGCTACTGTCCTTTACCAGGATGGAGGCATCGCAACCGCAGGTATTGAGGATGTAAGTATCGCTGCCCTCCATGCCATCCAGAACAATATCGCTCATCTCCACCTGATTTACAGTGATCGTATCGTCGCCCATGCGGGCGGCAATACGGATCAACTCGGCACCGCTGGAGGCCACATTGATAATTTTCCCGCCCACGCTAATCTGTGTGCCTTCAAGCAGGAAACTGTCGTTCGAGTTGGAGCCCAAAATAGTGAGTTCATCCTGCTCATTGGGGTTGGCGCTGCTATCCGTAACCACGGCATTGGAGAGGCTGCTCAGATCAAGCTCGTAACGATCATTACCGCCTTTGCCATCCATAGAAACTTTTCCAGCCCATCCGCTGGCACGGATGGTATTGTCGCTTGGCCCGGCCGTCAACTCAACATGGTAAACATTGCTCAGGTATAGCTTACCCTTGATGGGCGATACCAGTGCGTTGCCAGTCAGGGTCAGATCAGAGTCGGTTGCAAAAACAACCTTGTCAGTGGTCGAATTTTCGCCGCCGCTATAGTTGAAATATGTATTGATCCTGGTATACAGCGAAGCCGATTGAGATTCTGTGAGGGGCTGGCCTTCGGTATATCCGTTGAGATTGCCGGGAATATACTTCCCTTCAGTGGGCAGGCTGAGGTCATCCGTCTCGATGGTAAAGGTATCTTCACCGGGGCCGGTGCTAACAAAGAATTGCTGCAAACCATAGGCCTGAAGGCCATTTGCATCCAGGCGAACTTTGTCAGCATGATTTCCAGCCACGGTATTCAAGGAGAAAGAGACTATATCGAAGAAGCTGATGTCAGCAATTTCCTGCGCTCCAGCTTTTCCGCTAATCTTATTGGAGCGTTCGCCAGCGATAATGGTGCTGATCGCTTTAGGCAGAGTCACCACCAGCGGAGCAGAGAGTTCGGTGATATAGATATACCCGGCGCCGTCGGTATCAAGAGCATTTCCTGGTCGCCCATTCCATTGAGGGGCGCCTGCCAGCGCCAAAGTACCGCTAATAGCCACGGAGTAGCCAATATAATCCTGATTGAAGGCATCGGATCCAAAGAGGGGTTTGGTAACCGTCTGAAGCTGCCAATTTCCGTTACTGAGGCCAAAGGCAAACGCACCACCTTCGTTGTCATATGTAGTGGTTGAGCCGCCAATGATCCGAGAAATCGATGTCTTATAAGCGCCTACGACCAGGATATCCTTATCAATAGCAACATCGAACCCAAAATAGTCGCCGGTACCAACCGCATAATAGGTATAAATGCCATTCAGAGATAGTTTTTGCTGCTGCTCCCAAGTGGAAGGAAAAGCTGTGCGAATGAACGTATAGGCGGCCCCGTTGAAACTATTCACGCCAGGCGCGCCGACAACCGCGGTTGCAGCGCCCGTGGTGTTCAAACTGAGGTCAACCGATGTGCCAAAAGCGTCGCCAGAAATACCATCGTTGGCTGTCAATATGCCCTGGAAATCCCAGGTGTCTGCGCCGTAGATGTATACAGATACGCTACCGGCATTGCCATTGGCAGTGGGTGCGCCGACCAGGAGCGAATTACCATCGATGGCTATGCTGCTGCCAAATGAGCCGCTCTCAGTGTGCTTGCTGTACTGTTCCCAGGCACCGCTCTTTCGCTGGTACGTATAGATGGTATTCATTCCAGGAGCGCCAACAACGGCAGAGTCCATATAGATAGCTACAGCCTGACCGAAATTCGCGCCGCTCGCCAGATCGGACGGCGCCAGGCGGGTATTCTCAACCCATTTGGAGCCAACCTGATCGAAAATATAAACGGAACCCTTGCCAAAGTTGGCATCCGGGGCGCCAATAATCAAACGTCCGCTATCAATGGCTACCGAGCTACCAAAGTCATCTCCGGTTCCAGTACCCGCGCCTTCCACCTGGTCTTTCAACGTCCAGGTTTCTGCGTTGGGGTTCTGCTCGAAGATGAAGGCGGCGCCGCGATTGTCGTATTGAGGCGCACCGACCACAGCAGTATAGCCGTCAATGGCTACGCTGGCGCCGAACTTGGCTGTGGGCAACGCAACGGGGATGGTGCTGGAGCGATACGTCCATTGCGGCCCGCGCTGACGGAAGTTGAATAGTTCTCCAGCGCTATCGGTGCCCACCAAGAAGTGTCCGGTATTTACATAGGCAACACCATGCCCAAACGCATCTACGTTGCCATCGCTGTGAAGCGTGGATACAAGCGTGCTACCTTCGTAGAGCTTGGCTTCGTTGCTTCCGGGATCACCAACTAGCTTGAAGAAACCATTGAAAACGTAACTGGCATAAGCAGAAAGCCAGTCGGCGTAGCTGCCGTTAAAATAAATATCTGTTGATGAACCGCCAGCATAATCACTTTGTCCGGTATCTGGATCCTGGCTGTCGCCCTTCAAGCTGCCATCACTCTCCAAATCTGCTCCGGCAAGCAAGGGGTTGCCGCTCGTATCGAAAGCTGTTGACCAATGCAAGTAGGTTGGATCCGTGGCATTGACCTCGTAGCGACGACCACCACTCATTCCGGGAGCGCCGATATAAACGGTATTCCCATTCAGTTCAACACTACTCCCAAAGGCAGCGTTAATCAGACCACTAAACAAGCGCCCGGTAATCGTAGTGGTTTGATTGTCTTGAAGGCGTCCATCTGGGTGCGCCCACACATAAATATCATCGGTGCGGTCATTTACGTAACCTTGATCCCCATTATTAAGCTCTAGCCAATCCGTGTAGCTCGGGTTTTCAAAGGTCTGCGTTGATGGCCCATCACTATGGTCACTATTGTCATAGATATCAACTTTCGTGCGCGGGGCGAGCTTGATTTTCTGATCATCATCTTCCCAATCGCCGTCATCATGATCGCCCAAGTAGAATTTTGTTCCATCGTAATCAGCATAGAACCAATAACCCTCTTCATCGCAGAAAAGTGCGCAATCATCGCCCTCGTGTAAACCTAATTGAGATGGGACTGACGGAATAAAGTATTCATGATCCACAACTTGATAAGACGTGGCATTGGGGTCCGGGTTGGGGTCTTCGGTTACGTTCATCGCCACGGGAACATCTTCGGTTGAGTCCATGCCCAGCCAGTTTTTGATCTCTGCATCGGTGGAGTTCGCGTCCAAGAAATCTTTGTATTCCTTTGTATCCCCATCCCCATCATCATATGACAGCATCTTATCCAGCAGCGTGCCGCCAGAAGTCACAGTAACAAAAGTTGAAAAATACAGCCCGGCATCATAGGGAATGATGAACTTTTCAAGCGACCAAGTAGCGTTGCTACCTGTATATGTGAAGGCGGCGCCCGTCTTACCCAGACTCAACTGGTGGCCAGTTTTTGGTTGTCCGCTTGAACTGATCCACAGGTTGGTGTCAGGAGCGCCAACAGCGATGCGCGAACCATCAATGGTTACGCTGGCGCCGAAGCGGCCTACGCCCGTGGGGCCAGTTATAGTTGCTGTATATGCCCAGCCTTCATCGCCACGCTGATAGAGATAAAATTTATTGGCGCCTGGAGCGCCCACAACCAAATTGTCGCCATCCTTTTCCATATCATAGCCAAATTCGCCAGATTGGGTAATGGTTTGGAGCAGACGCCAATACAGGCCTTCGTTGGTGTAAACATATATCGAATTGACACCATATGCAGAAACCAATAGTTCTTTGGTTGCCAGATCATAAATTACCTTGCGGCCAAAATTACCTTCATCACTGATGGCCTCAGCCCGATACAGTCCAATCGTCGCATTGGTGATGTCGTTGAGAGCCAGGTCGCCATTGGTTGTGTACGTACGGATCGTGCCGATACCGGCGCGGGTGATAGTATTGCTGGCATCCGTCTCGTTGAAGCCGGGCACGCCAATGATCAGTCGTTTGTCGCCTAACACCAATGCCTTGCCAAAATACTCATTCTCGGCAGGGGCGCTTGAGGCCAGATTGAGCGAGCGCGTCCAGGCCACCGGGTCGCAAGCGCCGCCGCAATATCGTTCATGCCGATAGAATACATACACCTTGCCCTGATTGGCGCTGTTCCCGTCATAATCTGGAGCGCCAACGGCTACATAATCGCCATTAATCGCTACGCTGGCACCAAAGTGATCACCAGCATTGCCTTCGTGTGTAGCTTCATCGGGGGGCAGGCCGCCATCGGCGGTCAGGCGGGCAACCATATTCCAATTGGCATCACTGCCCTCGAAAATCCAGGCAGCACCCTGCTCATTATTCTTCCCCTTATAGTTGGGCGACCCAATCACCAAACGACCGCTATTTTCCTTGAGAGCAACCGCGGCACCGAAACGCTCGCCTGTTTGCTCACTGGTAGATTTGAATGTAGCTCGCTTGGTCCAGGTATCGTTGCCATCACGTCCATATAGATAAGCTTCGCCCGTGCTGTTGGCGCTGGGCGCGCCCACCAAGACATAACCAGTTCGGATTAAGTCCAATGATGCGCCAAATTCTCCACCGCCACTAAAGCTGTTCTGCTGAGGCCATTTATTAATTAATTCACTGCTTTGATAAGTGAAGTAATAAACTGTGTTCGCACCAGGCGCGCCGACCAGAATGCGCCCATTGGTGGCATCCACATCAACGGCAGTGCCAAATTTATAATAGGAGCCGCCGCCCCGCAATTTCCATTCCTGAGTCCAGGCGCCGTTTGCAAATCGGTAAATATAAACCGCACCGGTATCGTATCCCCGATTGAGATCTTGCGGCGCGCCAACCAATAGGAGTGCGCCATCAATTGCCACGGAACGGCCAAAGCCCATGCCGCCGCCCGATAAACGGTCATCGGGATATAGTTTGGCCTGCTCGATCCAGTTATCGCCGCTGCGAGCATAGACGAAGACCACACCGGAGATTTCACCCACCCGATCGGCGCCGACCACCAGGATATTGCCATCCAAACTGAGGGCGAGCGCCTGCCCATAGGAACGAGGTTCTGGTGAATTGATCCCGGCCAGCTTGACCTGCTGTCGCCAACTGATAACGCCATCAACCGTCACAGAATGCAGCACCAGGTTGGTCAGGCTCAGATCGGCCAGATCGATAGTTTCAATCGCCAGATCGCTGAGCGCATCGGGCATGCTCACCGTAAAACCAGCCAGGCCATGCACCACTAACGGCTCCAGTCCGGTGAAGTTGAAGGTATTGCCTTTAACGATGACCGTGCCCGCTCGTGAAACTGTGCTGCTGGGGGTGTAGCTGCCGCTGGAAACTCCGTCACCGGCAAAGCGCAGGGTGTCGCCCTCTGCGCCGTTCGCACCACCATTGAAAACAATATTACTGATGGTGGCATTGGGGGCAGTGTTGCTGAAATCAACAAAAACCAGGTCGTCACCGTCATCGCCATTTAGTGTGACTGTCTCTAACGCCGTGACATCATCGGAAATGTTGAAAGTGTCGTTGCCACCAGCCGCATCCACTCGCAGAGGCATTTCGAAGGAACCGCCGCTCAAACGGAAAACATCATCGCTTTCGCCCAACAAAACTCGCAACTCGGCATGGCGTACGTTAATATCCATCTCCATGACCAGCCTGGTGGGGTCAGCGACAACACCCATAGATACCGAGCCGAAAGCCGACATTTCGCTGAGGCTATTATCATTGAGCAATGCCCGGAAATCGGTCAGCCAGGTTACTGTTTGCTCTGGGAATAACTGGGCAAATGACCTGGCAATAAAGGAAAGTGTATTGGCTTCCTGGCTGGCAGAATGATCAAAGTGGACCGCATCATCACCATCGCCGCCATCAATCATCACACGGATATCAAGTCCTTCGAGGGAATCGTTATCTTCCAGATAGATATTGTCATCCCCGCCCCCGGCGTTGATAGCAAACACAGAATTGGTGCCGCCCAGCGGATCCAGCTCGAGGTGGGTACTCTTTAAGAAAATATCATCGGCCCCCAGTCCCGCGCTCAACGAAACCTGTTCGACGGTTAGATAAATGACATCGGCGCTGCCAGAACGCTGCAAAGTGGTTTCGTTGATCGGCAGGTTTATCGTTTGGGTCGGGTTATCAGGATCGGGAATCTGAATATTGCCAGTAATCGCCGTGCTGATCGTATAGGTATTGTCATCCACATCGCCCTGATCGTAAAAGAAAAGCCTGTCGTTGGAATAGGGCAGCTCGCCCTCGATCATCAATTTGCCCAAAACATCATCCAGGGAATTGGCAGCGTTCCCAACATAAACATCATCGAAACCGCCAGCCATCTTCAGAGTGGTAGTCAGGAAGGCGGGTGTGCCGTATACCCTGAAGGTATCGTTCTGTTCGCCAAGATCAATTTCCAGTTTTTCGGAAGTGTCGCCAAAATTGACCGAACCGGTGATCCCCAGGCCTGTAACATAACCGTTGATAAACTGGCCGCTGTTGGCTTTGTCGTCGCCGCTATCGTTGATAATGACAAAGTCTTCGCCCGCATCACCATAGATATAGGTCGATCCGGCGATGAAATCCACCCGCCGCAAGGAGGCAGGATTCAGGCCAAAGGGGGTTGCCTCCACTCGAACGGTATCATCACCATCACCAGTGTGAACAAATAACTGTGTTCCTGCGACACTGTCAATGAAAAAGCGATCAGCGCCGCTACCCAAAAATACATGAACTGTCTCGGTAGACGTTGTGAGCGAGCCGTCCGCTCCCAAAACACCATAAAAAATACGGGCCTCAGCGAGATTATTATCAGCCATATTCAGGCCGCTCAGCCCAATGGCGGTCATCTGTCCGCAAGCCCAATCAGTATCAATATCGGCAGCACAATCGGCGTTATCAGCCTCGTTATGCGCCCAAAGGGTATCCGAGCCACCCTCGCCGTGGAAGGTAAGCACACCATCGATGTCGGCAAGCAGATCGGCCTGGTTGCCAACTTCTAAAAGATCGTTGCCATCCCCACCATAGACTGTAGCCGAGACACCGACAGGAATATCTCGAACAGCAAATTCGTCGTTGCCTGTACCGAGCTTGATATGAATTTCTTCGACGGTGGCGTACTGGACGCTGCCGCCAGTTGACATGGTCATCCCGGTGATGGTAGTGCCTGCGAAAAGGCCGCTCGTAGTGGTTGCCCCGGCGAAGATATACAGGCGGTCTTTGTAGCCGCCATTCCCGGCTGTATTGCCAATAATATTCAACTTGCCTGTGATTCCGGTCAAATTGCCGCTCAAGGTGCCGAAAGTCGAAATCGTATCGTCATAGACACCATTGATGGTGAAACTATCCCGGCTGGCCTGGCTGGCGACAAAATATTTATCGGCGCCTACACCGCCGTAAACGGTCAGGTTGCCATCAGCCCCCTGAATGAAGAAACGGTCGTCGCCGGGACAGGGATCATTTTCGGCATCGCACACCGGCGGGGTGATATTGCTGATATTGTCCTCAGCAGTATCCCCGTTGAGCGTAGTCGTACCACCATGATCCTGGAAGATGATGTAATCCATCCCCGCGCCGCCGTAAACCTGGAGTTGGCCGCCTGAACCCGAATTTTTCACTGTCAGTATATCGTTTCCGCCGCCGCCTTTGACGGTGGTATGCGTGCTGCCATGCGTGGTTTTGACGGTGAAATCATCCTGCCCTGTTCCCAGGGTGATGATCAACGTTTCGGCATCGGCGCCTGTCTGGTTATAGGTGATCAGGCCGCCCATGCCAGTAATTTCTTGAGCGGTCAAGTCGCCGCTAATTCCGGCAGCGGCTTCCACCGCTCCAGGACCGACATCGAGGGTATCAGCACTTACCCCCATATCAATCCATGTCTTTGCAGTGGTGCCGCGCACCGTCAGTGTGTTCGCTCCACTGCCCAGTTTGACATCCAGATTTTCGATCATGCCATCGAAACGATCGATAGAGATGCTTGACTTCTCCGACATCCCCAGGCCAGTCAATGTGGTCAGGTTGACGTTGAAATCATCAATCCAGGTATTTTTCAGTGCGCCATCTTCGTCATCAACATCCGAGGCATCGTTGACATAAACCCAATCGTCGCTGCCGCCACCGTAAATCACTATCACAGCATCAATGCCTTCCAGATTATTCAACTCGACTTTGTTGCTGGTGTCGTCGGTATCCTGGTAATCAACGTACATGGAACTGGAGTAGCCGGCCTTAAAACTGCTGGTGGCATCGAGAATAATATCATCCGCTGCTTTTAAATGTACCTGACCGCGTGATGAATCGACCGCGCCTAATAGTATGGAGCCGGAAATTTCAGTCAGTTCGATATACCCGGTGGTGCGCGCCCACAGCTTTCCGCCTGCAGACAACTTCATATTACCTTTCACCGTGATCCAGACCTCGTGCCCGCCAGGGCCGTATAACAGCGCCGAGTTGATGATGATGTCCTTCCCAGCGCCATTCTCGATCAGTGTGAAATTATAAGCACTGGCCGGGCCTGTTTCAGACTCCCAAGTCCAGGAAGTTCCGCTTGCTTTGCGGGTGATATGCGAACTGCCATTCAGCAGCAGTTGGATCGTACCGCCAGATTTCATCTGTTCGACAGCTACGGTGATGTCCTGATCGTCCGGGTCGTAGCGGCGGGTGCCACTGGCCAGATAAATATCATCTCGGGCTTCGGCCTTCAAGGTGGGTTCAATACTCTGCCCGTCAGCGTTCTCGAACTGCACCATCTCCAAATTAATGAAATATGGGGTTGAGTCTTGACCGACCTTGCCTTTTTTGGCCTCCAGGGTAAGTTGATTCGTGTGTAGTTGAACTTTGGTACCATCCTCGACTTGCAGGATATCGCCCAGACCGTTCTGAATCAACGTGCTGCCGTAGGGGTTAATGATCTTGCCCGCCAACCGAATGGGCGATTCTTCTGTCCGGGTAGTCGTAGTATGTTTGATGATCTCTACAGAAGTTTCTTCATATTCTGTAGGTTTGAAATCGTACTCGAATTCAAAACCAGCTGCATCCCACGATAAATAATGACCTACGACAGGGGAACTGGGATTTTGGATAATAAAGGGCAGATCAATGGCGACTGGATTCGTAGACGTAGCTGAGAGTTTGAATTTATTATCCTGCTTGTCAAAGACATAGTAGGTTTTACCAACTTCAAGCCCGCTAATAGAATCATCAATTTCATCCCCGGTGGTTCCATATACCAGCGCCTGACCATTCACAAACCCATGACTATTGATGTTGATCCAATTGTTTTCGGCATCAAAAGTAAAACCGGCATTTTTGGTGCCCCACATGAGGTAATGGCCGGGCTGCAGATTATTCTCAGCCACCAGACTCAAATCAACGGGAGTGCCACTAAATTCCTGAGAAATCTTGAATTTATCTTCCTGGGCCTGAACAACAAAATACTGTTTGCCAACCGCCAAACCAGCGAGCACTTTATCGGCTGTAAGATATGTGAGCATCTGCCCATCTTTGAAGCCATGATCTTCGATGGTGATCCAGTCATCACTATCATAAGACAGCGTGACGGTCTCGAATGTAATATCCGGTTGATCTCCGCGGTAGATCACATCGATATTATTGACCGTCAGAGGCAGCGTGTTGTCATCATAGACCGTGTCATAATAATGTTCGATCTTGACATACTCGAAAGCAAATTGCAGCCGGGCCTTGTCCCCTTTAATAACCCCAACACCGGAATCATCCAGGTCTGCGTGGGTGATCTGATTGACATCTAATTTGATTGCGCCGCGATTATCATCGTTGAGTTCGATATCGCCAACGTCAAAACCCTTGCTATGGTCTGATGTGTTGTAATCCACCATCTGGGCATACTTGCTGCGGTAGATGCTTCCATTTTGGTACCAGATTATGTGCGGGTTCGAGAAGATGACAATATCGGCTTGAAGATTGATCTCGCGCTTGGGGGCCAGCTTGCCTTCCTTATCCTCCGGCCCGCCAATCGCATCCAAATCGACCTCGCGGCGATACTGTACCAGAGTGGTACGGGCAGCAATGCTGAGATCGCGGGTGATCAACGTGACTGTTTCAGGGAGATCCACCAAAGCGGAAGTATTGACATGATTCCTGGCCAGGGCTTCTCCGCCGCCGATGGCAATGCAAACCGAGTCCGATTGGGCATCGGTATCCAGCGCTGTGTGTTCAGCGCGGATTTCAAGGGATTCTGTGCCGGTGATTTGGTTATTGATACCAAGCATAACCTGGGTTTTTTCCGTAACATCCAGGATAGCATCGCTGTTAGAACCGCCAACCACGCCATAGGTGCGCGCGTCGGCCCAAACTTTTCCCTTGATCTGCGGGGATTCTGCAATTAATTTGACCTTGTTCCCCTTCAAAGAAATATTGGGGTCGGTCTTTACTTCGGTGACAGCATCGGGAGCGCCGACTTTCAGGGTAGCGCCTGCTTCCGAGCCTGATCCTACCCCCCCGCCAATGGCATCGGCGGTGACTTCGCTTTCGATAGAGGTTTGCGCCAATGCGGTCAGCGTCCCACCTGCAGTGATATTGGTATTCGTTTTCACAGAGACGCGGGTCACATAATCAAAAGAAACCTCAGCATCGGCGAACATCGCGCCAATTACACCGCCGCCCCTGGCATCGCTATCCGAATCAGCTTTGTGAACCGACTTGGCGCTTAAAGTAATATCTTCACCGGCATTTAGCACGGCGTTCATGCCAATTTGAACGCGGGTGTGACTATTGATATCCGTTTCCGAATAGAGCGGTGCAATCGCAGCCCCACCAACGGTAATACTGCTACTTTCAGAATCGGCCTCGTGTTTGGCCTCAGCTGTGACAGAAATATCACCTGATGCCGTAATCTCTACATCATTGCCTATCGCGGCATCCACCTCGACATCCAGCGAAGCATCCGCATCAGCACCATTTCCGGCCAGTAGGCCACCGCCCGAAGCCATAGCATCTACCAGGGTCTTCCCGCCATCCTTGTTGTGGGAAGCTGCCACTGTCACATCGCCGCTGCTGGCATTGATGACAGCCGCCTGCCCAATGGTAGCACCGATATCCAGGGTTACACTGGCGTACGCAATCGAGACCCCCGCCGCTACCTGGGTAGACACGGCAACTCCCCAAACGCCAATATCGACATTGGTTTGGGCCAGCGCCTGCACGATAATATCCCCACTGGCAATGATCTGAACACTATCGCCAATTTGAGCCTGAACGTCCGAAGTAATATCCACGAGACCAACATTGGCGGTAAGCCCGACGGCCATGCCTGCCGAAACGCCCCAGGCATCTACTTCAATATCATATGCTGCATCAGCCACAACATTGACATCGCCAATCGTAGCCCCGGAGGCTTTGCCAATCTTGGTATTATCGCCGATATAAGCAAGGGTATCGCCACTGGCATCAACTTTGACGATAGCAGCGCCTGCCGAGATACCGCCAACAGAAACATTGGGGGCCAGCGCTTCGACGATCACGTCGCTTTCTGCTTTGATCTTTAGCGCGGCGCCCTGTTTGATTTGAGTTTGGGGGCTGCCAACAACGTAGGCCTTGACATCACTATCTTCATTGATGATCGCCACAGCCGCACCAAGAGCCGTACCGCCGCCGGTACCTACAAAGGATGTTAAATCGAAATCGACATGCAGTTGGGCGCTCAAGCTGACCGCGCCAGTTGCGTCTTCCAGGCCTGCGCTGATACTGACCCCAGAGCCAATAAAGGCTGTCACCGGTGTATCATTGTTCACGATCCCGACGCCAAACCCCACGCCAATGCCGCCAACACCAATGCCGCCTACTTTGGATACAAACTGTGTGTGTTCGCGAGCATCAATATCCACATGGCGGCCAGCATTCACAATGATATTCTCAGCCATAAAAGCGCTGGTACCTCTGGGTAGCGTGCGCAGGGCATTGACTACATCTTTGTTCACCTGGCTGCTGACCACATCCGAGGGAACGGCGGATTTGGTTTTTGTATCCACTGTCGCGGCTGTCGAATTCACCCGGCTTGTATTATTGTCCCCAAGGTCATTTTCGGGATCATTGAAATTATCCAGCATGGTAGCTTTCGAGGTAATATTTGTGAGTTGGCTGTCTGAAGAGGTTGCTGTAGCGTTTTCATTCTCATCGTTGAGGGCATTATCTGATGAACCCTCAGATGAATATGTACTGTCCATATTCCCACCCAAAGTGTACACACCCACCGAACCGGCAATCCCTGCGCCCCCAGCGCCGACACTGACGATTACCGTTTCGATATCTCTGGTAGCCAGCGCATTAACGTGTATATCTCGTCTTGCATTGACGTTTCCAGCGATATACGCTGTGGTGTCGTTGCTCTGCACGAGGATATCAATCGCACCCGCGATACCAATCGCACTTGCTCCCAATCCGCCGATGATACCATACAGGGTGAATTCGTTAACTGCAGTGACATAAACATCTTGCAGCTTACCTGCCCCGCTGTTAATGCTATTTATCACTGCGCTGGCAGCAATATAGGCCAGGGTGTCTGAGTCGATTACGATCACATCAACCACACCCCCGATGCCGAGGCCCTCTTTGGCAATTGCGACGCCCCCAGCCACGATCAGCGTCCAGACATCCTCCTTAGAATAAGCTTCTACTACCAGGCCATGCACATCATTGGCTTGCAACAACTTCCAACTCGTATCAAAATCCCCGTTATATGGCTTCAGGTTGGCGGCTGAATTGCCTAAAGCTGTCACTTTAGCCCCGGTGGCGATATACGCCCGGGTGTCTTTTTCGATGATGGTGACACCCACGCTCACGCCCACGCCGATTCCCGAAAGGCCACCAACGATGGCGAGAGAACCAATGATTGTGTCGACTTCTGTGGCATCAGCGGCTGCAATCCGAATATTGCCGCCCGCAGTGACAATGGCATCCTGATCGATGTATGCGTGGGTGGTGGTATCTAACAGGAATATCAACACAGCGCCGGCTCCACCGGCAGCAACCTGACCGCCCCCACCTGCCAGAGCTACAGCCAACGAGAGCAATTCTTCTGATGCATAGGCCGCGATGACCATATCGCTTTTCGCGGATACTTTCGCAGTTTTGCCAACAAATGCCTTGGTAGTGGTATTCACAACACCCACAAATATGGCTGGCGAAATTGCTGCGCTGGATTGCCCACCTGAAATGGCAACCCCGCCGCTAAATCCTTTGAATGAATAATCGTTGCCCGCCACGACCAACACGGATTGATCTCCATTGGCCCCTTCAGCTTGATTGACCAGCGCTTCGTCATCGATGTAGGCCAGCGTATCAACCGTCATCACATTGACGGTCGTGGAGAATTGGATCGCAGCAGCAGTTTTTCCACCCGAAATACCAACACCCGCACTCCAGGCAGCCAGATCATCCTGATTGACAGCGCTGACAGCAACCCCTTTGAAACCCGTCACTTCCCCGGCTGTAACGATTCGCTTATTGGAATAATCGTCGTTTTTAACTTGATCCTTGCCAGGAGGGCTGGGTGATGGCACTTGGCCCTCTTCCTGGTCATCGATAACGCCCAAAGGATCTGGAATCAGCGTCTCGACAAATTCGCCTGTCTTTACTGATATGCCATCATTATGTTTGGAGAGAGCATCGACCTGGGCGCCCTTACCGATATAGGCTTTGATGGTCTTCGTGAAAATGGGTACGCTGACTGACGCAGCAATGCCGACTGCGTTTTGACCACCGCTGATCCCTACTGCCCCTGCAATCATGTCGATCTCGGTGTCATCTTCAGCAGAAATTTTGACACTGCCAACCGCAGTAACTTTGGCCCCGTTCAATGGTGTGCTATTGACTGTCTTTTGGCCTTCGATATAGGCTTCAGTTGTCAGCGTGTAGACGGAAACCCCAACACTACCAGCGATACCGATGGATTTCCCCAAACCAACTGAACCAGAAATCGAAATTACTTCTTCTTTCGAGATGGCTTCGATGACGACATCCCGACGCGCGTCTACCTCAGCCCCTGCTTCTATTTTTGCCCTGGTTGTCTTTGAAACAATTGCTACATCAACCCCCGCTCCAATGCCCCCCTTCATGCCCAACCCCACACCCCCACCGACACCGATCAGATAGGTGTCATTTGCCGCACGCACGATCACACTTTGGTCATCGCCCGAGGATGAATTATTCTGTTGGTTGATTTTAGCGCCCGACTGGATATAGGCCAGAGTGGTTTCTGATAACACACTTACCGAAGCTGAGCCAGCCACACCTATCCCGCCAGGTGCCCCAGAGCCGCTCACGGCGTATGAATCATAATCCTGGAAAGCAATCGCAGCCACAACCAGTCCGTTGAATTTCTGTGTGCTTTTCTTGCCGTTTTTCTTGCGCCCGGTCAAAACATCCAACCCGGAACCATTGCCGCGTGCAACTAGAGCAATATTCTCTCCGAGATAGGCCACCGTATCATTATCAGTAACCAGAGTCGAATTGGCGACACCAATCGCGGTATTTTGCCCATCGAAGGCGATGTTCCCGCCCAGGGTCCAGGTATCCGCATCGTTGTAGGCTGCCACCAGGACGCTACCATCGATAACAATAGGTTGGATCCCCTTAAGGTAAGCATAAATATCATTACTAATAATATTGATAGAGAATGAACCGCCCTTGCCAGAGCCGCCCGCGCTGATCGATTGGATGGTAGCCTCCTCCGAGGCTTTCACAACCAAATCGCCTGACGAGGTGGTGGTTATCTGCGAGCCGTCAATATAGGCTTCAATATCATTGGTAATCACATTAACGCCCACAGCCAGGCCAAAAGCGCCTGATTTAAGCGAAATCGCCACGTTACCCGACAGGGACTTGATCGCCGTTTTATCATTGGCGCTCACTTCGAGCGGTCCCGAAAGCGCCAACTTGCTGCCATTAGAGATATGAGCATCGACATTATTGTTGACGATATTGACTGAAACGGAACCGGAAATACTGGTGCTTGTCAGCGAAATTGCGCCAGCAAAAGACAACGTATAAATGCGGGCTTCTTTCGAATTGGCCTTCACTTGCGCGCTGGCAGCGCTGAATTCACTATTTTCGATGAAGGCATCCAGATCATTGCTGATCTGGTTCCAGCCCACTGAAGCGCCGAAACCATATCCTTTCAGTCCTATTGCCAGCGCACCAGCGAAGGAATAAATTGTAGAGCTGTCTTCAGCCAGCAGACCAACAGCGCCCATCGCGCCGGAGGAAACCCGCTTCATATTCGATAACGAGGCTTGAGTTTCGTTGTCAATGATATTGATCGTAACGGTACCCACGGCAGTCGATTGTGAAACACCCAAGGACACCGCGATGCCAAAGATGACACTTTTGTTTACAGCCTGGATGTCCAAACCACCAGTGATGTTCAGGATGTTAGTTTGGGTTGATCCTGTGATTATTGCCGTAGTCGTGTCATCGATGATGTTCACTCCAATAGCTGCGCCAAAGCCCTTTGAGCCGCCCAGGCTAACAGCGCCGCCGATCGCCACCATGCGGGCATTATTCCCAGAGATAACCGAGGTGCTTCCAGCCACGACCAAATTGGCAGCTTCAACATATGCTTTGCTTATCAGATCGATAATATTGATAGAAACTGAACCGCTGACATTATTGCCCTTCGCGCGCGCCGAACCTGAGCCACCCGCGCTCAACGAGAATAGCCAACCATCGGTATTCGCCTTGACTAGCAGTTCGCCACCAACAGTGGCTGGGGCATTCTTGATATAAGCTTCGGTTGTCAGGTCGAGTTCATTCTTGCTTAGCGAGCCTGCGATTCCCGTTGAGGAGCTGGAGCCGCCTTTAACACCAAGATTAAACGAAGCAGCGCCAGAAACAGCCAGGATATCTGTATCGTCAACTGCTTGAAGCGAGAGCTTACCAGAGACAGATATTTCCTCGCTGGTATTGATATATGCCCGTGTGAGGTCAGTCACGGTATTGAAAGAAATATCCCCGGAAATGGTGAAACCGCCTGAACCGCTAGCGTTTGATGTTTGCGACACAGATGATGATATCTGTTGTGTTTCCTCTGCCTTTTCAGAAATATCGGTGAGTTTACCCAAGGTATCATCTGATGTCTCGCTGTCAGACAAGGTCGACATTGTCTCGGTCTGGTCATCCCCTGTGGGGGTAGAATCTTCGGGGGTTTTGATCGCTGCGGCCAACGAAAAAGCGTATAAAGCGCCGTCGTTCTTAGCAGAGACATCCAGTTCGCCGGTGATGCCAGATAATTTGACAGTGCTGCCATCCAACTCGCCTACGGCGGCTTCGGTTGTGCGGGTTATATCGTTGACCGTGATGGATGCCCCAATGCCTTTGCTTTTGGTCAACACCACCGCGCCAGTGATGCCGATATGCAAGGTAACATCTTCTGCGTACACCTTCACCATACCGCCGCTGATCTCTGCGCTGCCTTTGATCTGAGCACGGGTTGTGTTGTCGATTAATGAAACAGAGACCGTGCCACTGATTGACCATTTCTTGGCCGAAGCTCCCGATTGGGCGAAAATAAAGTTCGTGGCATCGGTTTGCGCTTCCAGCTCCAGACCGCCATTATCACCCGCGTCCGTGTGTAATTTCACGCCGCTTTCTATGGTCGCCAGGGTATCATTATCCACGTAAATAGCAAAAATTGCCCCACCAAGTCCACCTTTGCTGCCGCCGCTGCCCGCGGGATTATACAATTCGCTCGGTGTCCAACCCTTTTTCTTCGTATTTGTTGCAGAGTCAGCCTTTCGAGGTTTGGCATTCAACAGTCCGCCTGGATCGAGGCTGATGCCGAAGACGCCAGCCATGTTGACGAACTGCATTCGGCTGAACGCCAGGACGCGCACCTTCTGATCTACGGGCTTGTTGTTGTAGGTACTATTCTGATATGCTGCGTCCTGGTTGATGTGCGCATTTTCTCCGATCGTCGCCTCAACCTGATTCTCAAGGATAATGATATTGAATGAGCCCGCAATACCGGTAGTGCCGCCGGAGCTGGTGGTGCGTGCCCAGGAATTGAATAAATTATTCTGTATACCCAGTGTGCCATCAAGGAAACTCGTCCAACTGGATATCTTCTGCCAGCCTTCTTCATTAGCCACAGTATCATCGGCGCTGGCCGCCCGGCGTTTCTTGCGTGAAGTACCAGTAGACTTCTCGAAATATTCCCCAATGGAACGGGCAGTACTCAGGAAGGGATATTGCGCTTTAGCAAATACATCCAATCCACGGCCTGCATCTGCCCGTCCGCCACCGGCAATATATGCCTTGACAGCATTGTCAAAAACACCCAGCGCCAACGCAGCAGCTATCGTTGTGCCTCCATCTGCTTTATCTTTGGCAACGTCCGCCTCGGCAAGCATCTGGAAGCGATGTTCCAGGGTGGCTAAAACTTGCACATCCAGCGTACTCTTCAAAACAGCGTTACTGCCAACTTCCGCCAGTACAGCATGGGCACCAATTACAATGGACGCCGCAGCCGCAGCCCCAAAATCGGAAGCGCTGGCATCCTTGAAGAATGGGCTTTTCCGCAGCTTATCGAAACCACTACCTTCCTGAATAAGCTTGTCACGAATTTTGCTTGCCAGTGTAGCTGCGCCTAATTCCTTGTCTGCGAAAAGATCCCAACCCGTTGGCTTACCACCCGTCTCAGAGGCCGTCCCGGCCAATTCCTTAACGTTCAAATCGGCGATGATACCGATGCCCTGCGAATTACCATTATCGATAAAGTGTGCAGAACCGCTAGCCTCATCCTTATCCAAGTCTATGGGATCGATATATTCCACCCTATTATAATTATCGGTAAGCACAATATGGTGGTCATCCAGGACAACCACATAATAGGTCTCACCATCCTGCAATCCACCAATCGGTGTATCGGGCAAGGCTGCCTGCTGAACATAAGTCAGATAATGAGTCTCGCCACTGGCGCCCGTTTGTAGGTCTACCGCAGCGCCGTTCTGAGTTGCAGCCAATTGAATATAATCAGCATCCACAACCTTGACATAATATTCGGCCTTGTCCACCAAGCCGCCAACCGGCGTTCCGCTGTTGGCCTGGTAGGTTATCTTCTGCCCATCTTGCAATTTATGGCTGCGCAGTAAAATGCGGTCGCCTGAAATATCAATGACATTATCAAGGCTGGTGTCTGCGGCGTCATATTGGGTTTCGGGTTTGATGGTCAGGTTTTGGTTGACATCATAGCTGAAGGTTTTGGACGAGTCGACATGATACACCACCGCATCGCCATCCAAAAAACCGTGATCGGTTACTTTGATGCTATCCCACTCCCCAACAACAGCATCCCGCGCATTGAAGGTCGCCCGATTCCCGGAGCCAGCGCCTAATAAGTATTGCTCCGCGGTCACTCCATCGCTGGATGTCAGATCAACAACAGCGCCGGCCACAACCAGCGAAAGTTTGAATTTATCATCGGCAGGATTATCATCAATAACATAATAATCCTGACCGTGTATCAAGCCGCCAACCACTTGCTCCAAATCGGCGCTAACATAGGTGAGTTTCTGGTCATTGGTAAAGCCATGCCCGCTGATGGCAATACTGTTATTCTCCGTATCGATATTGGAAGGCAAAAATTCTGTTCCGGTGTACTCTGTCAAGGAGTGGATTGCGCCCTCATTGACACGAGTATCATCCAGATCAATCGGTTTGTCTGTACTCAAGAAAAAGTAATCTTTATCCAAAACCAGGAAATAGTATTCACCCCCATCATCCAGGCCACCAATGGATTTGTAATCGCCGATACCATTCATAGTGATCGGGTCATAGGCCCGGTACGTAAAGGTAGTCCCCCCTGTAGAAAAGCCGTGATCCGCTGCATAGATGGTGTTCTTGTCATTATCTACATCACTGCTGGGGTTGATAATGACCGCGGCCCCTGGCGCGCCCTTGGCAGTAATTTTCCCATCAACGGTGGTTTTAATATCCGAGTTGGATATCACCAAACCAAGGGTAACTCCCAAAACAGCGGAATCGCCGTAAAGCGCATAGGATGCTGAGGCTTCGGGATTATTGTTCCCTAACGCCATAAGGTTGACATTGCCCTCCGTGCTTTCGATCTCCACCCCAGTAGCCGCGGTTGTATGGGCTACCAGATCTGTAATCACTATGGCAATCGAAACCGTGCCTTTACTGCGATTTTCACGAGCAATGGTGATTGTGGTTAACAAGGCCGTAGCATCGGCATTGGCGATGACAGTAATATCTTTCTTGGCAGTAATCTTGACGCTATCAGCGAGGGTGACTTTGGCGGTAACACTGGCCATGCTGAAAGCGATGCTAAATAAACTGTTCGAGACCTCATTGGATGCATCTGCCTTGGCATTGCTTTTTATGTAGACCCCACTGTTGGCTTCAATTATGCTGTTGCCCTTAATGGTAATTAAGGCATCCGCTTCGCGACCCTGGAAGGCAACCGGCGGGGTGAAGTCCGTTCCCAGAAGTAAAGTAGAGAACAGCTTGGCTATGCTGATAATATTGAAATCATCATAAAGGTTTTTGGTAATCCGAAAAACATTTGCATAGACGACATAGGTAGTAATGGTAATATCATCCCCCTTGATGGTAACGTTATTTAATTCTATAGTGGCTTTATCCCGGAACCAACCATTTGTACCCATCCAGGCAAACAAACCTTGCAAAAACTCGCGCCCCTCGCCATCGATGCTGCCCAGACTTTCGTCTCTGGCCTCTAACAGGATATCCCCTGCGAGCTTATCGCCAGTAGCATGCGCTAATAATTGCGCTCCTGAGCCAACTGTAATTTCAATACCCTTTAGATGAATATCGCCCGAATCCTCGATCGAGTCGTCTGTAGCATGATTGCTGCCACTAATCTTTCGGGTGCTAATCACAACACCACTGGCAACAATCACTTCTTCAGCGGCGACTTTGAAGCTACCACCGCCCAAACTTACATTTCCGGCAATATTTACTTTATCCCAACCATCGCCATCTTTGGTTTCATAGTATAGACCGAAGGTATCACTAAATTTCTTTTCCTGTTCGAGGATTCTGGCGTCGATGTCCAGCGATACGCCGTCGGCAACCATTTTCGTAACGGTAATATTGTCATCACCGCTTCCTCCGCTGATTTTGAGAATCTGCAACTCATCGGCAGCATAGGAAATATTAATGTTGATCGTATCATCTCCGCCAGCGCCATCCACGGTCACGTTTTTCTTGTTGGCAAAGGTGATATCTTCGAAATTATCTCCCTGCACTTTGGTGGTCTGGAAACCATTCACAGTTCCACCATCGACAATATTGATGGTATCGGCTGCGCCCGATAGCGTTGTGGGGAATGTGATATTGGTAGCCAAGGTAGTATCAATGATCGGTTCGATATTGGTGTAGATCATACGCGATCCATCGAAGTCCACCGTGCCTGAACTAGGGCCAGATGCCTGATAGTTAACCGTTTCGAACTCGCCCCCCTGGAACTGCATGCTATCAAAACCATCGCCGCCATTATACGCAATCAGCGCATCGGTAGGGTCATCATCCAGCACAAAATCGATCACCAGCAGATCATCACCGGAACCACCATCAACTTCTACATTGCCATGACTGCCATGAACGGTGATCTCATCATCACCTTCTTCGGCCTGGATTTCAACCTGACTTGAACCCTTGAGTTCTATATCAATTTGGTCGTTCTGGACAGTTCCATTGATAATAATGTCGGTGGAGTCATCCAGGACGATGGTCTGTATAATTGTGAAGTCCAGCAATGATATGGATTGAGAGTCTACAATCTGAACAATGCCAGCGAGTGTGGTTGTCTGGCCGTTAGCAGCGCCTTGCAAAATTAGGCCAGCCATATTACTTAGTTGAATATCTTCATCATATATTCCACCCTCTATATATAGTGTTCCATCATCTGGGGTCAGACTGCCAGCAACCGCGTTCAAAGCATCCTGAATCGGAGTTGCTGAAACTTGGCAATTGGGATCATCCGAACATTGCCCACCTTCGGGCAGGAAACTGTGTTTGACACCGCCAATGTAAAAATATGGATCAGGAACCAAAAGGGCGGGCACAGGATCAACCCCAGGGGCTGGTTCATCATCATCTTCGATTTGGGGCGCTTCGACTTCGGCATGGTTTTGTTCATCTTGCTGAAGCTCCGCATCTACCTTGGGTTCAACCTCAGCGCCTGACATGCCTTCATCCGGGAAGGACGAATCGACATTTGGCTCGATTGACTGCTCTTCCATACCGGTGGGTGGGTCTGCAACTGCTGCATCCGATTCTTGTTTTGTTTCTCCCGGCGCTTGAGTTTCGCTATCCCCCTCAAGGTCAGTTGTGTTGTCTTGTTCAGTATTCCCTTCTACAACATCGTTGAGGATTTCATCTTCTTCAACGACTGGCGTTGGTGGAGCATCTCCGTCCCCTGCAAACACTACTCCCTGGGGAATCCAAAGCGCGCAAAAAATTAGGAGCATTCCGGCTATTATTCTAATTCCTAATGTGTGTGCGTGTTTTTTAGCGGTCACTACATCGCCCAAGAGCTTTGATGAATATTTAGTGAAGTTTATTGAATTCACTGACTATCATATTCAATAATGATATTGATGTCTGTCGTACAAATATGACAAATCTTGTAGTTATAGAAAAACCTGCCCTAAGGCAGGTCAATTACCCTTATAAATGCGGAATATCAAGCTTAACCCCCATAGCTAGCGCCCCCGGTGCGACTCGAACGCACAACCTACGGCTTAGAAGGCCGGTGCTCTGTCCATTGAGCTACGGGGGCAGAACTTTATTTACATTCGGGGCAAGGGCGAATTCCCTTGTAGACACGCACGCCAGAGATCGTGCGCAAAACCGTATTTGCCGGGCGGTTCAGGCGTTCAGCCAGATCGCGCGCCGATAAATGCATATTGCCGTTTGCCAGAAACAAGCGAAAAACTGATTCCACCATAGATGTGCGCTCGGTAATAAAATTATCTGTTTTCGCACAATGGCTAATAAGAGTGTGCTGCAGGCCATCCACGCGCTGAACTTCAGCGGTTTCGGGGTCTACCCAATCAACCTGTGCATCTCCATCCACTTCGGAAAATGTATTCTGATGCTCCGGGCACAAGGAACTCTTCAAATGGATGCGCCATTCATGGTCGTTTTGTTGCCACCAATTAAAATCAATATGAAAAGGTGTATCTAAAGTTGGTGTGACCAGACTGTAGCGTTTCGATTCAGTCACTTAAAAAACTCCTTCTCTTCAAGCTATCAAGATTTTCCTTGCTTCTCAGGAACCCGCCGAATCATCAAAACGAAAATGTAAATCACCCACATGCACAAACCAGGGGCGCGATGCCAATAAAGTCATGACCGGTCCCGGTGGACAGCGCCGAACAAGATTGACCGCCGCATACAATTCGGTAACATGGACGTGATTCTGTGGATTCAATTTGGTTAACTCGCGGGCAACATCAGCAACTACGCGTTCAAAGGGCAGAGGGCGCTTTTGGCGTTTTTCCCAGAGGGAATCCAATGCTTTGATATCAGGGATCATGACACCCATACGCTCATCATATACTGCGCTAACCATTTGTTTAAGTGTGGCAAAAACGATGCCGCCGTCTGCGCCAACCAACACCGTCCGCACCCAATCTCTGCGAGAGCGCTGTGCCTCAACATCGACAACAACTTCGCCTTTATTTTGACCGGCTCGGACAATAACGATGCTTCCTGGCATCAATTCGCGATCGCGATACCATTTTTCAAGACCAAAAACATAACCGCCTTTGCGAACCACCCATCCCGGGAAATTTTCCCCGGTTTCGCCATCAATCAGTGTAAACAAAATCCGCGGCGCTTCGTAAGCCGTAGGAAAAAGTGCGCCAATCCGACGCGTCAGTGGGAGCGTGCCCGCACGCCAATGGGCATACAGCAAGGGTATTGCAACATCGTGCTTTGCGTCGGCACGGGCATGATTTTCAAGCGCCCACTCATCATCGAGCCGCTGTTCCAGTTCGAGCATTTCTGGCGTCAGATGGCTGCGTTCACATTCAATCGGAGTGTAGCGCAAAACATCGGGCGTAACTTGTACTCCCTTCGGTTCCAGCCGATGCAAAAACCAGAGTACTTTTCCGGCCGGGCCGACTTCATCAAAACGCTTGTCTTCTTGTAACGCTAAATCCAAAGAAAATTCGACCAATTTTGGATTCTCGTCTGTAGCCAACTCAATCTGCTTTAGTAACTCGCTCGTCGGCAGCGGGCCGCCGCTTTCGATATCTAATAATGCTTCCGCAAGATTAAGGTGGCCGGTATTCACATCGACCAAAAGCGCGCGCGGGAACCATCTCCCGGCAATGCACACAAAATCATCATTATCTTGCAGGCCTTCTTCAAGGCGCTCGATCAGAATATCATCATAATCGCGCAATACAGAATCCGGCGAGGGCATATTGCTCTCGGCAACCTCCTCCGGCAAATTTAACGGATGATTGGCCAATGCCGACGCGAATTCGCGCACCTCACCATTTTCAAATTTAACTTCAATGACAGAAAATTCGCCTAAATCAGGATTATATCCCTCGCGCTTTTTCACCACTTCGGCTTGCCGCCAATCGAGCGCCGGAAAAACCACGCTCTGCTTGATTTCATACTCGTCCTGGGGCAGATAAACGCTCCCGCCGGACAGGCGTTTTGCCTCAATGGCTTTTAGCTCGCGCTGGATACGATCGACAACCAGGGCTTTAATTAACTCATCAGGTGTGAGCGGGGTTTCTACCTCGAGCAGGTGCGCATAAAGAAAATCTACATCGTCAGCTTGAAGTTCAAAATCATCCCAATAATCTTCCCGAATAGACATGGAAACAACAACCATATAGACAGCCTCAAACATATCATTGCTAATTAGGGCTATTTTCTATTTACTGGCGAAAGCCCTATTAATTTAAGAATCACACTGCCCGATAAACACGTTTGCGCTTTCGAGCGGACACTATTATACTCTACACTGGATTACAAACAAGGTGCTACTCAGACGAACAGCCTCGCGGAAAAACGCCGCGAAAGGAACGCTCCAATGAATAAACCAAAATGGGTGTTGGCAGCAAAAATCGAAGGAGAATTTCAGGCCGAAGTGTTGCGCGGCCTGCTCGAAGCACAAGGCATTCCGGCTTATATTTCAATGGAGGGAGCAGCCAGAGCTTTAGGGGTGAATATTGGCCCCTTTGGCGAAGTAGACATCCTGGTCCCCGATGACCGGCTGCAAGATGCGCTGGCTGTGATCGAAGCCTATCAAGCTGGCGAATTCGAGAATATGGGAGACGAAGACAGCGAAGCCTGATTGGTTTAAGGAAATTCTTCACCGAGCCATTGGAGCGGGTCTACCTGCACGCCGCCCACAATCACCTCGAAGTGCAGGTGTGGGCCGGTGACGCGCCCGGTTTCGCCCACCAGGCCAATCAAATCCCCCGTTTCCACCCAGTCGCCAGCCGAAACAAATATCTCAGACTGATGCCCGTAAGCCGTATAGACACCCCATCCGTGATCGATCACGGTGGCGTTACCACGCACAATCAGCTCGCCCACAAAAGCCACCCGTCCCGGCGCCGGAGCATAAATATCTACGCCTGTCTGTCCGCAAAAATCCAGACCGGTGTGGAAAAATAAATAACCGCTGCCATTATACGAACGGCGATGACCAAACCAGGAGGGAAAACAATCGCTTAGATATTCTGGCATCGGGCTTTGCAACATCCCATCCCAGTACTTCTCGGGGGTTAATGGCTTCACCACTTCGGCCCACAACACATTTTCATTTTCGTTATTATCAATATCGGTTGTGACCGAATCGACCGCCAGCGGGGGATCATAAGGGTAATCGCCATCCCTCACATAAACCGTTTGAGAGAAGCGCACAGGGGTGCCATCTGGCAGGGTTCCGTCAATTGAAAGCGGGTAACTTCCCGGTTCGAGCAACGCATAAACCCCTTGCAAGGCTACATAACCATTCGCGTCAGGGAAAAAATTTAACGTCTGTTCATTCAGAAAACCGGTGAGCAAAGTCCCTTCGGGCGCAGCAACGCGCAGCGAAAGTGTTTGCCCCTGAATGAGCGGCAATGAAGCGATTGAAACCTGTTGCACGCTTTCCGGAAAAGCGCCCATGGTCTCATCGTTGATAGCAGCGCCTTCAAGATGGATGGATTCCCCTGGGAGCAGATCCCATCCCCCGGAGCGTTGGCTAGCCGATAGAAGGCTCCACGGACTCAGCCCGCGGCTGATTGCCAGTTCCATGAGGGATTGATTCACCTTGACGGTGGCGCGTCCCACCGAGCGAATCGGCGCTTCTCCCTCCCGTTGCGGCACAATCACCTGCGAGCCAGCATAAGCTTCATCGGGGCTGGTAAAGCGATTCAACTTCACCAACATATCGCGTTCAATTTGATAGCGGAAACTGAGACTATCCAGATTTTCGCCGAAAGTAATTTCTTCCGTAACCAAAACCCCTTCTACGCCCTGAAGGCCAGGGATCACCAGCCGGGCGCCAATCGCGATTTGTCCAGGATCGGTGAGGCCATTCGCTTCTGCCAGATCGTCCATCGAGATGCCAAAACGTTGGGCAATTCCCCATAATGAGTCGCCCGCCTGGATAATATACACCGGACCATCTGGCTGCTCTTCCTGTGCCTGAACTGAAACCCACGGAGAAAGTATGAAAGCTGCAATTAGCAGGCTAATAAGATTACGCATTTTCAAATTCAATCTGATCTCCAACCGAAAAATAGTCAAACCAAAAGGTTGGTATTTCCAAAATATACCGCGCTGCCGTTTGAGGCATAATCACCGAGCGCCAGCGATGTGCGAGACGCACATCCACAACTTTTTTGGTCTCATCCAGCCAGGCTATGGCTAAATCAAAATTCATAAAAAACATGTGGACAGCGGCATCCAGACGTGTGGCACGTTGTTGAACCAGTAATAGGCCTTGCGATTGCGGCAATGCGCGTCGCAAACTCAATCCGCGCAGGCGGCAGCCAAATGTAACACAATATCCGGCTTGTAACTCGCCAGGCAACGCCCGGGTTTGATTATAGATTTTCACTTGTTGCATGGGGTTTTCGTTGCAAATCCGCCAACCGAATGGGTTTTACGCTGGATCGCCTAATACTTCTTGCACCAGTTTCAAAAGCTCAACATTCTTGAAGGGTTTTGGCAAATATCCCTGTACGCCAGCCACATTTTCGGCCAGCACACGGTCTATCTGCTGGGCTTTGGCGGTAATCACCACTACGGGAATGTGTTGAGTTGTTTCCGTATCACGAATATTTTGATAGACTTCCCATCCATCAACATCGGGCATCATCAGGTCGAGCAATACCAGATCGGGCAAAAGTTCCTGAATAGATTTCCATCCTTCAGCGCCGCCCAGAACGCCAGTGACTTTGTACCCTTTAGTTCCTAAAATGATCTCTACCAAATCAATCATCTCGGCGTTATCTTCAATATAAAGAATGTGTTTTCCCCGATCAGCCATACTTATGATCCTCCAGCACGTGCTGCTGAAACTCTACCAAGACTTTTACCACCGTAAAAAACGCTTGATGAATTAGAAATATCTTGCAAACAGCACTTATAAAACATGTGTCACTACCGCAAAGTTTACCACAAGCACAAGCCTCTTGCCACGCTCTGTTGCCTGGACTATAATTTCGAAATACGCAGCAGTCTAGATGAAATATGCCCTAAAAAGGGGTGTTGTGGATGGGCCTGACCCCATCGCACACCCCTTTTTTCGAGTATTTTTTGGCAGGCTAAATTATATATTGAATTTGGATTATTCTCGTGAGGCAAAAATGATCGATGTAAACGAACTCCGCAAAGGCGTAACCTTCGAATTGGACGGAAAAATCTACAAAGTACTGGAATATACCCACCATAAACCCGGTCGGGGCAAGGCCACGATTCGCACAAAAGCGCGCGATTTACGGAATGGCAATACCATTGATTTGTCTTTCACGTCGAGCGATCGCGTACAAGATATTCGCCTGGAGCATCATGAGGTGCAGTTTCTCTACAGCGACGACGAATTCTATTATTTTATGGACCTCGGAACCTATGAACAACCTGCCATCCGCAAAGACGTTCTTGAAGAGTATGCCCTATATTTCAAAGAGAATATGGAACTCAAATTAACGTTTTTCGAAAACGAACCCCTCGATATTGAACTTCCCACGGCAGTAGACTACGAAGTCACCAAAGCTGATCCCGCGGTACGTGGCGACACAGCCACCGGTGTTACGAAAAAAGTGACTTTGGAAACCGGATTGCAGGTTGACACGCCCGCCTTTGTCGAAGTTGGCGATGTTATCCGCGTGGATACCCGTAATGGCGGTTACGTCACACGCGTGTAAATTTCGAATTCTATCGTCAAAAAAGCCAGCGAGTTCGCTGGCTTTTTTGTTTATAAGACGATCTTGCCCGGTGGCAGGCTGGTATCGATAGGTGCTTCAGCAGCAGTGTCGCGTGCCAGGCGCTCGTACATCCCCACCTCTGCCATCACATCGGGATCCACATGCAGATCCAGCAAATTGCTTGGATACTGGTGATATTTCTGGTGCAGATAGTTGAGCGTTTGCTCATAATAACTATCCAAACTACCACCCTGAATAATAATCACTTTGGTCATCGAAAATTCTCCTTAGGATTTACGCACTTTCGCAAAAGAAAGCCCGAAAATAGGGTCTTAAAAAGTATTTTACTGCACATTTGTTCTAATTACAAGCCACCCACCTTAAGAAACCAAATTTTTTAAGAGTCGCGGGGAGCTATTG
>JACNJM010000080.1 GCA_014382605.1 Anaerolineae bacterium | reverse complement strand
CCACCAACCCGTCTTCCATCATCTGGACGAGATATTGGTTGCTGCCGCCGCGGGCAAAGCGGGCTTTGATGTTTTTCTCCCGCATAATCTCCCCGAAGTAGACCCCAATCGAAAGGGCTGTGCCCCCCGCCCCGGCCTGGAAGGAAAAGCCCTCTTTGATGATTCCAGCCGCGTCGCAGAATTTGGCCGTCAACTCGGCAATATACAACCGGTCGGGGCTTTTGGTGATCTGCGTCGTGCCGGAGACGATCTTCTCGGGAAGGCCAATCTGCGCCATCTCGACGACAATATCCACGTTGTTGCCCTGAATTTGCCAGGGGATGCACGGAAATGGCACCAGATTATCGGTCACGACGATCACATTGTGGGCATATTCCGAATCAGCCAGCGCAAAACCCAGCAGCCCGCAGGCCGAAGGGCCGGTCAGCCCGTTAGCGTTGCCAAAGGGGTCGGCGGTTGGGGCAACGATGACGGCAATATCAATCACCACTTCGCCATCCTGCACGGCCTGATAGCGCCCGCCGTGCGAGCGCAGCACGCCCGCGCCGCGCATTTCGCCCTGGGAAGCAAAACGCCCCAGCGCGCCGTTCATACTGCCCTCGATATGATGAATGGTGCCATCTTCGAGATATTTAATCAGCGGTTCATGGCAGGGGAACGATGCCGACGGAAACCAAACCAAATCCTTGATGCCCAACTCGGCGGCGATGTCAAAAATCTGGTTGGCGATCAAATCACCATTGCGAAAATGGTGGTGCGTTGAGATGGTCATACCGTCTTTCAGACCCGCCTTAATCAGGGCGGCCTTCAAATCGGGCACGCGTTTATCGCCATCAGCGGGGTAGTCGGCGCAGGTGCGGATCGGCGGGCCGTATTTGCGCCCGCTGGTCTTGTAGCCGTGCGGCCCCTGAAACGGAATCACCGGCTGGCCGTTAATCTCGGTGGGGATCATACGCCCCACGGCGTTTTTGACGAATTCTGTTGTCATAATAACATCCTAAAATGATTCACCGCGAAGACGCAAAGAGCGCCAAGTTTTTATTAATTCTTTGCGATCTTCGCGTCTTCGCGGTTCAATTTTTTGTTTCGTCCTTCCAGTTTTCGGGCAGTTTCCCGGAGCGGATGGCGAGATCGATGGTGCGTTGGGCGCGTTTAACCACCGGCGGATCAATCATCTTGGAACCCAGGGAGACGACGCCCAGCCCGAGGCGGGTGGCTTCGTCAAAGGCGAGTACAACCCTTTGAGCTTTTTCGATCTCCTCCGGGGTTGGCGCAAAAGCCTCGTGGATGACCTTAATCTGACGGGGATGAATGCAGCCCATGCCATCGAAGCCCAATGATTTCGACTCCAGCACCACGCTGCGCAGCGCCTCCATATCCGAGACATCCGAGAAGACTGAGTCAATCGGCTGGATGCCGGCGGCGCGGGCGGCGTTGACCAACGTGCTGCGAGCGTAAAAGGTCTCGCGGCCATCATTGGTGCGCTGTGTTCCTAGGTCGGCGGTGTAATCCTCAAGGCCGATGGCAAGGCTCACCACGCTCTTAGATGCCGACGCAATCTCATAGGCTTTCACCACGCCCAGCGCACTCTCGATGATCGGCATCAGGTAGATGGGCTGCTCCACACCATGTTGCCTGGCCAGCTCTTGGATGCGTGCATCCACCTGCTTGACCTGCTCGGCAGATTCACACTTGGGGAGCAGAATCAGGTTCGGGTGGTGGGGCACCACAAATTCCAGGTCCCGCAACCCCATCGGGAGCTGATTGATCCTCACCATGCGTTCCGCCCCATAAAAATCCACCTGACGCAGGGCATTGCGCACCAGGTAACGCGCTTCTTCTTTTTTGTCCGGGGCGACGGAATCTTCCAGATCAAGGATTACGGCATCGGGCTGGTGAATCCCGGCGTTGAGCGCCAGCTTGGGCGTGTTGCCGGGCAGATAGAGCCGCGAGCGGCGGTAGCGGTCTGCCGCGGTAGCGTACTGATTTTGCAGCAGCATCTCCGGCCAGAATTCCACATCCGATTCAATCACCTGATGAATGGCCGCCTCGATGCGTGCTGCCAGTACAAAATCAACTGCGCCGCGATCTTCGATGCGCAAGCGAGCGTTCTCGATGCCGAAACGGGTCAGGATGTCGTGCGTCAGGACGCTGATCGTTTCGCCGTATAAGATGCCCACTTTGCTGGCGAGGTCAACTTGCACACCCCCGCTCGAAGTCAGTTCCAGGGTCACGAAACAATCCGAGCGCACATCTGCGCCCTGGTTGCCTGCCATGCCTAATTTGCTCAAAGCGTCCTCCAAGTCTATCTATTCTTCGGCCTGGGCCAGTTGCCAGCCGGTGGTGTTCTCAAAATGGGTGTGCATGGCTTGCTTGGCCGCATCCGGCTGACCTGCCAGAATAGCCTGCAAAATCGGGCGGTGCAGGTTAGCCATTTCTTCGGCATTGACTTGGCTCTCGTAACCGCGCCGGGTATAGCCCGATTTGATATAGCCGTGCAAAACCTGACGCAAATTCAAAATCAGATTGAGTAATAAGGGGTTATTGGATGCTTCGGCAATGCTGACATGAAAGGCGATATCGTTCTCAACGGCTTGTTCCGGTTCGATACCTTGTTGGCTGATCGTATCCACCAGATCGGATAAGCGTGCTTTTTGCTGGTCGGTGGCAAATTCGGCGGCCAGAGCGACGGCTTGTTCTTCCAAAGCACAGCGAACATCGATGATGTGCCGCAATTCCTGCTTGCTAAAAACCATGCCCCAATTGAGGCGTTGGCTCAAAAAATCGGTGTAGGACTCGCTAACAAAGGTCCCTGCGCTGCGGCGCGTTTCCAACAACCCGGCCACCACCAACGACTTGACCGCCTCGCGCAGCGTCGAGCGCCCAACGCCAAATTGTGCCATCAGTTCTGGCTCTGTGGGCAGGCGGTCACCGGGCTTGAGCTGGCCTTTGGCAATTAACGCCATCAACTGCTCGGCCACAGCTTCGGCCAAGCTTTTGGTTTCTACGAGTTGGAAAGTGGGGGAATCAGCGATCATCGGGTACGCTATTTGGTCTGTTCATCTGATGAAGTGATGAAAAAGATTCTACTCCAAAGGGGAGTTTCAATCAAGGTTTGAAGTTGATTCTGACTCCAAACATTCCCCCACTAAAATCAGACCTCCGGGATTTTGCTTTTTCGCCTTATGCAAAATCCCGGAGGTCTTTATCCACAATGATTTTTTCAGCAATTACGTTGCCGCACGGCGTTCGTGAATGGGGAGCAAGAACACCGGTCGTGAAGTGTGCTGAATGATGCGTTCAGCCGTGCTGCCCATGAACAGACGGTCGAGACCGCCGCGCCCGTGGGTTGCCATCATCAGCACGTCAACGTTTTCAGCTTCCATCACAGAAACAATCGTCTCTGCGGGGCGAGAACCCGTAACCAGAACCCGAGCAGGTACACCGTCCGATTTAAGCGAGGCAGCTACGCCCTCCAGGTAACTGCGAGATTTCGCTTCCGCTTCCAGACGCAGGGACTGAATCTCTTCGACGACTGCGCCAAATTCTTCGGCTTCCGGAATTTCCGGGATACCCAGTAAAATGACTTCACTGCCGAAAGGCACGCTGGCTTTCACGAAGGGCAGCACGCGTTCAGCAAATTCAGAGCCATCCAACGTAACTAGGATGCGCCTGAAAGTAGGCACAACTACTTTGGCTTCTTCCACCGGGCGGACAACCAGCATCGGGCAGGTCATCAACTGGATGATGCGATGGGCAACGCTGCCCGTCAGCCAGCGCCCGAAGCCAGAACGGCCATGCGTGGTAATAACGGCCAGATCAATGCCTTCTTCAACCGCGAGGTTGTTCAATGTTTCTGCAACTGTACCCGCACGGAGCCTGGTCTGAACATCTAAACCTTCGGCGCTCAGTTTTTCAGCAATACCATCCAGGTAGTCAAGTTTACCTTGCAGATTTTTATCCAGATTTTGTTTATCTTCATCCGTCATCGGCAAGGATTTCACCCACCCCTGAGGCACTACGGTCGCCAACGTCAATTTGGCTTTATAGGCTTGAGCAAGGGTTTTCGCAGTTACCAACGCCTGCTCAGCAAAGGATGAGCCATCCAAGGGCACCAAAACATGTGTGGGAGGCGTAACCTGTTTTTGCCACGGACGCGCTGGTATCGCCTGTACATCCACGGGAGCCGGTGTAACGGGAACTTCATCACCAGCACCAATTACCTGACCAAAGCCAAAACCACCTTGCATGGCTTCTTCCAGTTGACCGAGACGTTCCTGTGCTTCGCTGGGGGCACCCAGGCGGTTGCGGACGTATGTGAACCCGGCATAGAGCAACGGAACAAGGATGAAGTACATCCATGCACCTTCACTGAAGCGCTCCATGAAGATCACAATCGTTGCACCTGTGGTGAGGATCGAAGCCAGAATCGTGCCGATTAAGGTAGCCAAATTTCCACCAGAGAATTTTTCTTTAAGACTGCGCCCCAGGCGCTTTGCAGCCGCCCAACCGGTCATACTGAGCAAAATAAACACACCCGCGGCATAAAGCGCCAGATAGGTTTCTTCATTCGTCCCGGCCAGCAGGAAAATCACAGAGACAATGCCAATCTGCCACCAAACGGGCTTGTCGGCTACGTCAAATCGGTTGCGCTGTCCCAAGAAAGCCGGGATATAGTGGCGGTCTTTCAGCCCCAGAAACAGGTTTTGGACCCCTTGTGATGCCGCCGCAGAAGCCGAAAGCAAAACAGCGATACCAATAAAAGTGCCGATATACGGCAAGGGCGCGGGGAGAAGAATATCCATCGTCTGCGTGAAGACAGATACTTCGTGCAAATGCGGATCAGCCAGTTCAAAGATCGCCGGGCCAACGATGATCATTGTTAAAGATGTGGTTCCCATAATAATCAACAAACTGCCAAAGGCCTTGCGACCGCGCACTTCGGAAGAGCCATCGTAAGCAGCTACCAGATTTGCGAAAACTTCGATCCCGGTCATCACCGCCAACATGCGGGTAAAACCACCAAAGGTGATGTGCAAATTATGAGCAGAAAACGCTTCGAGATTAAAATCAGGCAAATGTAAGCCATATTTCCAGATGGTTGCAATCATCATGGCATAGAGCAGCAGTAACACGGCTGCCGTCGCTGGGCCAAAAGCGCGTGCGGCGGTTTTGGGGCCGCGATTGACCAACCAACCAGTAACCACACTCAAAATAATCGCCACGAATGTGCGATATTGAATTCCGATGATTTTTTCATTCAACACCGGCGCCCGGTCGGCAATAAACGTGACCATTGCTGCCATGCTCACCAGGAAGGTGAGCGTGTATTCAATCACGGTGATAGCGGCGTTGATTTTTACCGCCCAGCCACCAAATTCTTCTTCGCTGAGGCCGCTGCCGCCACTGCCATCGCTGACCCATACCATCACCAGGCGATACATCGCCGAAACGACAGCAATGGTAACAACCACCAACCAGATAGAAGCCCCAAAGGTAATTTGTGCCACCCCTCCTACAACGATCAAACGTAGAAAGGGGCCAAAGACATATAGTGGCGAGGTTGCGGGATCGCCGCCGCCTGCCAATGCGCCTTCAAATGAGTTCGTAAGTTTATGTGAAACATGCCCTGCCATTAGATGAGTTCCTCCTAAAGCGTTGAGTTTTTAAAAGCATTCGTTGATAAGTAGATTTTGGAAAGAACTTTGAAAAAGACTTTCG
>JACNJM010000081.1 GCA_014382605.1 Anaerolineae bacterium | reverse complement strand
TTATATTTCATCATCTGCCATGTCGTGCCCAGCACACGCCAGGTAAACCACAAAAACAGCACCAGGCTAGCCAGGGCAATTAGAATGAGACATGCAAAAACATAGATCATCGGCCAGGAGCGTTCCAGAACGCCTAACAAACCAACCCCGCCAACGATGGCCACCGCCACGAACACGCCAACCAGAAAAATGCCTATTGCCAAGAACATAATCAGCGCAACCGCTTCCCAGCCAAGGCGGGCCTTTTTACGCCCTTCCCAAGTGCGGCCTTCGCTGGTTGGCCGGGATTCATCAGGATGATGCTTCCATTCCGCGCCATACTTGGGAACAGAAAGTATATTGCGGGCGGCTTCTTCGCTAATCATACCGTTTTCGAGCGCTTTTTCGACTTCATGACGGGTTTTAAATTGCCAGCGTAAACGATCCCGCGAATTCAATGTAGCCTTCCAGCGCCAAAACGACAATGCAACCAACACCAGGAAAATCAGCCCAATCGCGCCGATGCCTGCTACGCAAATTTTAATTTCGTTCATTGCAACCCACCTCCTACAACCACGCTGCTTCTGCATCCAAGTATAGTAAAGGTTGCGGGCAAATGCAACCCGCTAAATAAAAAAGCGACCCGTTTCCAGATCGCTTTCATGGTTGGATGAAACGCCGCCCCAAACAGGCGTGGCGGACTCGCTCTAAGCTGATCCTGTGCCCAGGCCGGTTTCTACCTTCAACAATCCCAACCGAAAGAGTACGTAATCCCAGGTATTCCCGAGCAGATTCCCCACCCGAATCATGCGCAGCACCAAATGGATTGCCTCAGCCCGTTCTATCCCATAAACTTGCTTAAGCTGAGTTATGGCCTGCGCTTGGGGTTGGGCATTGCTCTCAGCCCAGTGTTGGGCATAAACCAGCGCGGGGAGTTCATCGGCGGGCGCATCCTCCGGAATTTGCCCATCCAACAGGGCGCGCAACTCCACCTCGGAGATGCCTGCTTTGGCAGCTTCTTTAGCGTGGAAATAACTGCAATAGCGGCAGCCATTCACCTGCGTGACCATCATCATCAGGCGTTCACGAAAGGCAAACGAGACCAAACCGCCGCGCATCGTTGCGCGGATGAGCGGGCGGCGCGCCGTAATATAGCCAATATCGGCGCGAAATTCGGCAAAATTTGCGTAAAGCCGTTTCGGAAACTTACTCATAGCGCAACGCTTCGACCGGCTCAAGGCTTGCGGCGCGGTTGGCCGGGTACAGGCCAAAGAACACACCCACCGCTGCCGAGAAGAGCGTCGCCAGCAGCACTGCATCCATGCCAATCACCGGGTCAATATTGGCATCACTGGCTGCAGCAATCTGCCCAACGATGAAGGAGATCAGCCAGCCCAGGCCAATACCAATCAGGCCGCCAAACAAACTCAGCAACGCCGATTCGGTGAGGAATTGCACCAAAATGTCCATTTTGCGCGCTCCCATTGCCTTGCGCAAACCGATCTCGCGGGTGCGCTCCACAACCGAGACCAGCATGATATTCATAATCCCGATGCCGCCCACCAACAACGAGATGCCCGCGATGCCGCCCAAAAAGATGGTCAGAATACCGGTGATCGAGGAGGCCACATCGAGGAAATCTTGCTGCGAAAAGATCGTAAAATCATCCTGAGCGATTTCAGTGCGATGGCGCATGCGCAAAATCTGTGAAATTTCATCCACGGCATCCGGCACTGCCTCCGCGCTGACCGCCCCGACGAAAATCACATCTACGCGGTCGCTGGTCGAACGGCGAATCAGGCGCGCTTGCGCCGTGGTCAGGGGCACAATCATCTGATCGTCCTCACTGCCGAAGGAGCCGCCGCCTTTTTCTTCGAGTACGCCAATCACCCGGAAAGGCTGGCCTTCAATCCGCACGGTCTCACCAACCACGCCCGATTTACGACCGAAGAGCTTGTCGGCGACATCAACGCCCAAAATCACCACGGCAGAACGTCCCAGCATGTGCGTTTCGGAGATGAATTCGCCCTCGGTGACGCGGTAATTGCGCACAACTTCATAATCGGGCGTGACTCCATTCAGCGTGGTCACCTGACTCTCACCCGAAAAGCTCACTTCTGCATTGCCTTGCAAAATGGGGGCCACTCCGGCTACGGATGGCGCAGCAAAGGGATCGGCGATCGCTTCTGCATCGCCCAGCGTGAGCGGCTCGGGGTTGCGCACATCTTCGGCGCCGCCGCGGAATACGAAGAGCAAGTTGGTGCCAATGCCCTGAATCTCGCCGGTGATCGAGTTCTGCGCACCGGCGCCAATTGCCAGCATGGCGATCACTGCGCCCACGCCGATCACAATGCCCAAAATGGTCAGGCCGGAACGCAGCTTATTGGAGGTAAGACTCTCCAGAGCTTCAATAAAAGATTGCCAAAAGTTCATGTTTTCTCCACCACCCCATCACGGATCTGAATCACGCGCTCGGTAAGCGCTGCAATTTCAGGATCGTGGGTTACGATAATTAATGTGGTGCCGCGTTCCTTATTCAGATTCAGCAACAACTCCATAATCTGCTCGCCCGATTTGCTATCCAGGTTCCCGGTGGGTTCGTCGGCCATCACAATGGAGGGGTCGTTGACAATCGCCCGCGCAATCGCCACACGCTGCTGCTGACCGCCAGAGAGTTCGTTGGGGCGGTGAGTGATGCGGTCGGCGAGGCCTACCAGCTCGAGGGATTCACGCGCCCGTTGGCGGCGGTTGCTGCGATCGCGCGCGTAACGCAGGGGCAGTTCCACATTGGCCAGGGCTGTTGCCCTCGGGAGCAGGTTAAAACTTTGAAAAACAAATCCCACCTTCCGGTTGCGAATGTCGGCCAGTTGATCGTCATCCAACTGCGCGACGCTCTCGCTATCCAGATGATAATCGCCAGCCGTCGGACGATCCAAACAGCCGAGAATATTCATCAGCGTCGATTTGCCCGAACCCGAAGGCCCCATAATCGAGACGACTTCGCCGCGCCCAATTTTCAACGAAAGCCCGCGCAAAGCATGTACTTCGACATCGCCCATCGTATAAACTTTAGTAACCTGATTGGCTTCAACTACCCAATTATTGGTCATCATGCTCGCATCCTTAGGGCCGCATCCCTGGAGGGCCGCCAGGGCCTCCAAAGGTGGAGCCACTTTCGGTAAGTTCGCGCGGCGGATTGATAATAATTTCATCGCCAACTTTTAGCTCACCAGCGATAATTTCGCTGTACATATCGGAAGATGAACCCAGTGTGATGACAACTTTATCGATACTGCCAGTAGTGCGCAGCACATAGACCACGCGCTCGCCCTCCACCACCCGCACAGAACGGTTAGGGATTAGCAAGGTTTCTTCGAGTTGGCGGATGACGATATTAACCGCCGAAGTCATACCGGGGCGAATATCGTCATCGATATTTTGTAATTCCACGGTTACCGTGAAATTTACCACGCCCTGCACTTCGGTACCTACCAGGGCTACTTCAACCACTTCGCCGAAATACTCTTTTGCCAGCACAGCATCAAAATTCATCGTCACCTGCTGCCCGACGGCAATCTTGTTAATATCCACTTCGGAGACATCCAGATCAACCAATAAACGCGAATAATCATCCACACGGAAAGCCAGCGCGCCAGGATCAACCAGATCGCCGGGTTTGCTCTCCACGCGGGTTATAACGCCATTAAAGGGGGCGACAATATGCGCCATGTCAATCGTCGCCTGCGCGGCGGCAACACGCGCGTCGGCAGCGGCAATATCATCGGCGGGCGGGCCATTTAGAAGCCGTTCCCACTCGCGCTGCGCATCGGCCAACTGCGCTTCGAGCAAGGCTACATCGGCCGCGGTGGGACCGTCTTTAACACGCTCATATTCGCGCTGCGCTTCGGTGAGTTGTGCCTGGGCAACCGCCAAATTGGCCTGCGCTTCGGCAATGTCGATATCGCTGCCAATGCTGGTCAGAGCGTTGTATTTACGCGCCGCGGCATCGTAATTTTGCTGGGCGGCTGCCAGCGCGCTCTGGCGGTTGGCGCGTTCCAGATCATCTTCGGCGCGGCCTGCATAGGGGGCAAAATCTTCCTGGGCTTTTTCCAGGCGGTCTTGTGCCAACACCAGATCGGCATGGGCTTCGTCAATATCGGCCTGGCTGGCTGTCTGTTGCACATTACTCAAGGCGCGTTCCGCATTTTCTACTGCCTGATCGGCGTCGGCAATCGCCTGCAATGCCTGGGCTTGCTGCAACTCGGGGTTGAGCAAATCTTCCAGGGCTTGCTCGGCATCTTCCACCGCTTGCAAAGCCTGAGAACGCTGCACATCGGAATACATCAAATCATCCAACGCCCGCTGCGCGCTGACCAGATCGGCCTGCGCCAAAATTACGCTCTGCGAGAGCGAAGTCTGCTCCAGTGCGGCCAGTTCGGCATCCACTATAACCGCGTCGCCAACTTTCACGGCCACATTGCCCACAGTGCCCGAAGTTTTCCAGGCCAATAGCGCGCTCTGATTCGAGCGCACCTGCCCGGTGGCCCCGATCGAGGCCACCAGAGTGCCTTCTTCGAGCGGCATGGTTTCTAAACTGGCCAGCAGTTCTTGTTGTTGTTTGTTCCGGCTATAAGCGCCCCAGGCAAAAATACCGCCCACCAGAACCGCCACGATTACAACGATAATAATAATTCGCTTCATTGTACTTTTGTACTCCTTTACGGAACCCGCAGCCACTCGCTGGGGGGATTGAGAACAACCACATCATTTTCTTTGAGATCACCGGATACGATTTCACTATACGTCCCGGAGCTTTGACCAATGGTTATGGGAACGGGCTGCGCCCCGGGAATCGGCGGGGTTAGGCCGGTGAGGTTCCCGGTATCCTCGGGGGCAGTATCAGCGCCGAACACGTAGACCACGCGCCGGCCGTCCAACGTGCGCAAAGCCGAATTCGGCGCCAGCAGCGCATCGGCCACCCGGCTGACTTCAATTTTCGCCGTAGCGCTCATCCCCGGGCGTACAGCCGCATCCGGATCAACCACTTCAATGGTGACATCAAAACTCACCAGACCCGCCGCAGTATCGCCCACAGGCGAGATCGCCGTCACCACGCCATGATATTGGGCGGCAAAAATGGCATCAAAGGTGAGTAGGACATTTTGTCCGATGGCTGTGCGGTTGATATCCAACTCGGAAACCTGCACATCCACCAGTAGATGCTCGAGCCTGTCAATGCGGAAGGCCAGCGTACCGTTCTTCACCTGATCGCCAGGTTGAATTTCAACCAGCGTAACAATACCATCAAAAGGCGCTCGCAACTGGCTTTGATTGATGATCGCCTGCGCCGCGGCCAGGCGCGCTTCGGCAGCGGCAATATCACCGGCAGTCGGGCCATCTTTGACACGCTCGTATTCGCGCTGTGCATCAGCTAGTTGCGCTTCGAGCACAGCAATTTCTCCGGGTGTCGCACCGTCTTTGACGCGTGCCCACTGGCGTTGTGCATCGGCCAATTGTGCCTGCGCTGCCGCGAGAGCGGCTTCGGCGGTTGCCACATCGCCCGGATCGGGCGGCAGTTGCAACTCTTCATACCGATATTGCAAATTTAACAGGCGCGCTTGCTGGCGCGCTAATTCGGCGCTGGCGCTGGCATAAGCCTGTTTATAAGCTATCAGACTCTCAAAGGGATGAAAAACCGCCCGCTGCAAGGTTTTTTCAAGATCAGCGACCTGATCTTCCAAATCTTTAATCATTTCTTGCGTCAG
>JACNJM010000194.1 GCA_014382605.1 Anaerolineae bacterium | reverse complement strand
TAATATTATCGCGGATGGACATCGAAAACAGGAACGGTTCTTGCTCGACAATGCCAATCTGGCTGCGCAGGAATTGGCGCGGATAGCGATTGAGTTCCACGCCGTCGAGCAGGATGCTGCCGCCGCTGTATTCATAAAAACGTGGCAGCAGATTGGCGAGGGTGGTTTTTCCCGAGCCGGTGGAGCCGAGAAGAGCGATGATCTGACCCGGCTCGCAGGTGAAACTGATATGCTCCAGCACCGGCTTGCCATCTTCGTAGGCAAACGAGACATCTTTGAAGGCGATTTCGCCGCGCACGCGCCCCTGGGGGATGTAGTCGCCGGTGTCCAGGGGTTCGCGCTCCTGGCGGATGATCTTGGTCACGCGCTGAAAGGACACCATCCCGGTAGACATTTGTACGATCAGGCGGCCCATATTGCGGATCGGCCAGATAATCCAGATGACCATGCCCGCGTAGGCCAGGTACGTGCCGGGCGTGATTTCACCGCGAATAGCCATTAGCGCCCCAATCACGAACCCCGCCAGCATTTGCCCACCGGTGAGGATATCGGAAACCGGCCAGTAGAGCGCGTGCATCATTAACAAACGGCGGCCACGTTGGAATTTCTCCTGGTTTTCGCTATCGAATTTCTCGCGTTCAAAATTTTGGCGGGCAAAGGCCTTGACCACGCGCACACCGGTGAGATTTTCTTGCAGCACATTGGAGAGAGCGGCATCTTGTTCCTGATATTTTTCGTAAACTTTTGAAACGCGTTTGAAGAAAAATATCGAAAGAACTATCGTGAACGGCACCACTACAATCGAGTATAGCGCCAGTTCCCAATTAAGTAGCAGTAGGGCAATCAGATTGACAAAGAAGAGCAAAAAAATGCGCCCTGCGCCGATGAATTGTTCGGCAAAAAATCGCCGCACGGCATCAATATCGGAGGTGGCGCGCTGGATCAGTTCGCCCGTTTTGGTATTGTCGTGGTAGGTGAAGCTAAGCCGCTGAATGTGGTCGAAGATGAAATTGCGCAATCGGCGCGCAATATTTTCGGATGTGTATGCGGCCAGCGTTCCACTGAGAAAGGTAAATGCTCCGGTTACGGCTGCCAGCCCTACAAATCCAAGCGCGAGCAGCGGCAATTTTTCGGTGTTGGCATTCTCCGAGATGATATTATCGGCAAATTGTCCCAGTAGAAAATAGGTTCCCGTTCGGGCTGCTGCGGCTACCCCCAGGCTGAGCGTCGCGAGCAAATAGATCAGGCGATAATCATGCATCAGGCGGAACAGGCCGAGCAGTGGTTTATCGGTGAGAATGGTGCGCAAATCTTGGGTGGTTGTTTTTGGTTTCATTGATTTTTGTTTTTCATCAGAGAGACACAAAGCACATAGAGAAACCCTTTGTGCCTGTGTGGTGATTATTGATCTGGAAAACTGCCGACTGGCATGATGGCGGCTTCGTTTGTAGCGATGATTTTGGGTTTAAGGCTGCCATGCGAAAGTTCTTTGAGAGCTTGTTGAAAATCAGCGAAATTCACCGTGGCAAATTCGGCTGTGACAGTCACTTCTGCGGCGAAAATTTCATTGCGGATTATGCCGCGATGCGCCTCGCTGAGCAGGCGTACGCGCTCAAACAGGGCATAAGGCATGGCGATCTGGCAGGTACAGGTGGAAATTTTCTCTGCCCGCTGCAACACTTCAAGTACACTGCGTATCGCCTCGCTGTAGGCGCGTACCAGGCCGCCAGTTCCCAGTTTGCTGCCGCCGAAGTAGCGGGTAACGACAGCTGCTGCATCGCCCAATTCGCTGCCCTGCAATACTGCCAACGCAGGTCTTCCGGCTGTTCCAGAAGGCTCGCCGTCATCACTGCTGTGCGCGGTTACCGATGCCCCGTGCCCGATAATAAAGACTGGAACATTGTGCGTGGCATCGCTAAATTCATTTTTGACACGCTGAATAAATGCTTTAGCTTCATCTACGCTGAAGGTTGGGGCAATAGTGGCTATGAAACGTGAGTTTGAAACCTGGATTTCGCGACGCGTTTCTTTGGCAGGGACGAGATAGTGGGGCATGAGTTTGTCCTTGTGGGCAAGCCCCTATTCTACCAGTTTAGTTGAATTTCAATCCATCCTGTTGTATGATTAGTTCAGGATTTGCAAGGAGCTACCGCTATGCTGCCATCTGGTGTGAACGCTATTCGTTACAAGTACATCCATATCTGGGCCTCGCAAGATGAGTTGAAGGCCAAATGCACCGATCCAGAGACCCTGGAGATGGTGATCCGCGCCATCAATCGTTCGGTTCGACATCAAAAACTCAAAAAAGTGGATATTGCACGACATACGGACATCTCTGATATTGTGCATGTGATTCAGATTACCGCCATGGATGATGAGGACGAATACCGCCGCCTGGCCTGGTGGATGTTCCGCGCCTTGTGCGATCAGGGCTGGGAGCCGATGGAAACCAGCGAGCGTGCCTACAAATTGAAATTTAAAGATAGCCTGCCCGCAAGTCAACCCTGAATATTGCTTATAAGTGGAGTTGAGTTATGACTTCAAGCTACTCATCAAAATCGTATAAACCTGTACGCCGCATCGATTTATGGCGCAAATGGATTCTGGCTGGCGTGGCGCTATTTGTGAGTATTGTCGCCATTGATTTATTATTGGCCTACTTTGGTATCGCCATGGATATGACCGGACGCGGTGAAGCTGTTTTTACGGCATGTTTGGCAGGGCTTTTGGTGGTTTATTTTCTGCGCACATTGGCGCGTGAAGCCTTTCAGCGCTATCCGTGGTCGGCCTATCCGGCGTTGATTATATTGTTGTATTTAATTTCCGTTGCGCTCATTTATTTGGCAACCAATTTGCTGCGTGATTTTGGCCCGGGGCTGGTAAGTTATCTATCGCCGATGATCTGGCTTCAGGGAAATATAGCAACGAAAGTCGATTTATTGCTGCAATCCGGGGTGGGTTGGGGCGCCACGCTGGATAATTTCTTCCCGTACAGCCTCCTGGTAGGTAGTATGCTCTGGTTGGGGGCTTTCTCGTTTCTGCTGGTGTGGCACGGAGCCGCGCATTTGGCCCGAAAATATGGACACACAATTTACTATATAATCGTCACGCTGTTGTTGTCGTTATTCCTGGCGGAATTGTCGGCGTTCTACTTCCGGATCGATTCGGGCTATCCCACATTTGTGATTATCTCTTTTCTATTAATTCTGCTGTTGGCGGCTTTGCTTTACAAGCGCGCCAGCGAGCTTCGAGAACGTTATTCTTGGTTGGTAATCCCCGCGGGATTTATCACGTTTTTCATGCTTCTTCAAGGGGTTATCTCTGCTCAGGTTAAAACACTTAGTGATCCACTGGGGAATGCCCTGGCCCCCGTTGCGATGGCCTTGCGGCGCTATTGGGCGGGGATTAACGATGCCCTGGCGTTTTCTCCGCAATTAACCCTGGGCGGCGAATTTAGGGCCTTTCTGCCCTATGCCCTGCTCTGGGGTTTCCTGGCCTGGATGCTAGCCTTCTGCGCCGTTCTGACCATCCAGGGCATGCGCAAAGACCTGCTCACCGGCCTGCTGCGCCGCTGGCGCTGGATGGCAGGCTTTTTTGTGTTGCTTATGGCGCTGAGCATCCCTGCTTATCTTCAATTTTCTCTGGCCCCCACGCCTGAACCTGAACTGGTCGAGCTTCCGGCATTGCCCGATTTGCACAAAGCCCAGCCGCAAGATTTGATCGAATTTGATGGCGCGCTGTGGGGCGCGTATAGCGATGGGGTTTATCGCTTTGATGATGACGATGAGGCCTGGGCGAAGGTGAGTGCGGGGCTGCCAGATATCATCGGTGGGGGGACGTTCCATATTTACGGCAATGCGCTGTGGTTTGGGACGGGGAATAAATATCTCGTACCGGGAGATGGCGGTGTATTTCAGTTCAATGAAAACAAAAATGCTTGGGAGGCGCAGAGAGATAATTTGCCTGATGCAATTACGTCTGTAGAATTCATAGAGTTTGATGGTGATTTATGGGCACACATTTGGTCAGCCGTAGACGGCGGTATATACAAGTATAGTGAATACGCAGAAACATGGCTTGCTTATATTGATGGATTTCCAACGGATAGAGAATCCGAGGCGATGACAGTCTATGATGGGAAATTTTGGTTTGGCACCTATTTTTTGGATCAAGAAAATGATATTTGGATCGAAATGTCTACCGGATTGCCTGGGCCGTTTTTCAGCACGGCATCGGCAGTTTACCGCCAACAAATGTTTTTGAGTATTCGGTCTTTCACAGAAACAGGCGGCGGTGTGTACAGATTTAATCCTGACCTAATGGAATGGCAAAACCTGAATATTGGTTTGGATAGTTCAGATGCCGCAATTGTGGATGAATTTGTGGTGAGTAAATCAGATGTTTTATGGGCTAGGACTTTAGGAAAAGATATATATTGGTTTAATACGACTACCGAAACCTGGGAAAATAACAATATCAGCAAAGTAACTGATATTTATGAAACGAAACAGGAAAGTTTATGGTTGGATGCTGGCGCAACTGTATATTATCTGGCTGATGTATGGGAGAATCACAGTGTGGGAATGCCATCTGGGATGGTGTTTTATGAGCGCAAAGATGGGGAATTGTGGAATGGTCATTATCGCCTTCGTTCTGGCACCGATATTTGGAAACCATTTGATGATGGCTTACCAGTCCGTATTACGGTACCCAATCTAATACAATACAATAATGGTCTATGGCTCAATATATATGCAGAGGGCATGTATCATCGTGCGCCGGATGAAAATACTTGGAATGCAGTAACAACTGGATTGCCAGCCGTTTCACGTATTAATGATGTCGTTGTGGCTGGTAATAATCATTTGTGGGTGCTCGCTGATGGTGCATCCTATCGTTATAATTCTGAATTAGAGATATGGGAGAGTCTTTCATCTGGGTTGTCTTTTGGTGAGCAATTTATCGTTCAAACAAATGATACATTGTGGACCTGGGCACAGTCTTTAGGAATACTTCATCGTTTTAATCCAGAAACTAAAAGTTGGGTATCTTACAGTGAAGGCTTACCTCAAAATATTGGGACTAGAGAACTTATTTATACGGCGACAGATGAATTCTGGATGATTGCTTCTGGTTTGAAAAATATCTACCGGTTTGACGAAATTGTGGGTTGGCAATTAATGAACGAAGGTTTGCCAGAAGATTTTACGATGCTGGCTAATATTCTTGAGATCGTGCCCGAGGAAATCTGGCTGCTGGTATCTGATGAAGGAGCCTATCGTTTTGAGCGGGAGAAGCAGGCTTGGCAGCCAATGAATGATGGAGTTTCGGCCGGTACTCGAATAACCCGATTGCATAATACAGCAGATAATCTCTTATGGGGAAGCGATTTTTTTGGCACTATTTACTATTTTGACGCCCTGACAGAATTATGGCAACCTACCAGCTTGCCACAAACGATTAATTTGTCAGGCATGCTAGCGTTTGAAGGTAAATTTTATGTTTCTGCTTCAAATGACATTTATCGCTACGATCTTGTTGCTGATCGTGTAGAACAATTTGCGTCCGGTTTGCCCCAGAGTATTTCGTATGCCCGTTTCTTTGAACTCGACAACACCCTCTGGCTAGGTAGCAATTACGGCATCTACCGCCTCGATCTCGACAAAGAAATCTGGCTGCCAGAAAACAACTTCGTTGATCTCCCCGTTTGCGTTGCCAGAGACGAAGAGGGTATGCTGGTCGTAGATTA
>JACNJM010000083.1 GCA_014382605.1 Anaerolineae bacterium | reverse complement strand
CAGACCGCCGAGTTCATCAACCAGTACGGCAAGAAAGGCCGTCTGGTGTATATCGAAGGCGAGATGCGCAACAACCGCTGGGAAGACGATGATGGCAAAACCCGAGACTGGTGGGAAATTGCCGTCAGCGATTTTCAGTTCCTGGATTTCGTCGAGGAATGATCTGAATAGCGAGAGAGAGGCCACCCGCCTCTCTCTCCACCCTTTCAAACCATTTTCGCGCTGCGTGGCGGACTCGCCTCAGCCTTGCAGCGGGGCGATGGTTTCCCCTGAATATTCAATTCTGATTGCTATGGAGGTATGGCTATGGCGACCCCAATCGTCGCATTCCATCACGACCCCCGCAACGGGGGCTTTTTTACCACATCCCTTTTCTGGGATTGCGAATGTGAGCAATGCTACATTCACGACCTGACCGAGAGCGAATGTCCCGTTTGCGGCGTTCAGCGCCAGGATGCACCCGATGCGCGTGCGATCGAAGTGGTTCAACATGCGCATGATTTTCACCTGTCTTCCGCCCTGGTGGAAGCGGTGGCGGATCAGGTCGAAATGGACAGCATCCCGTTCTGACGGGAGACTTCACAACGGAGGCAAGGCGCTTTGCTGATGCAGGGCGTTTTTGTTTTAAAGACCGAAGACCGGGGACGGATGACTGGGTTTTCCCCTGTCGTCTGTCTCCCGTCTTCCGTCCGCCACTCAAAGGAGGTACGTTTTATGAAACACCGCATTCTTTTCATCGGACTGGCTTTGCTGCTGGCAGGTTGCGTGCGTTCGGCCAGTGAGCCGGTCACCGTGACCCCGACGTCGAAGTACCCGGACATCTACGATCGGCGTCCTACGCCGACGCCGTTTTCCGGGCCGCTGACCGTGACGGTCAATCTCCGCGGCGAACCGCAAGGCGATTGGGTGGGCTGGCAGATCAGCCAGGAGTTCTCACCCAATATCCTGGAGCCGAACTGCACGCTGTATCCAAGCCCGGACAACAATTCAGTCTGGGAGCAGTGGATCGGCAAATGTGTCTATCCCAATATGGAAGCCGTTTACGCTCTGCCCTGGGTGCAGAATGACATCGTTGCCGCTGTCCAGGACATCGACGGGCGTCTGGTCGCCATGGTTACATCCGACGGCCAATGAAGCTCAAAAGCACACCGCCATCTTCAGGGTGGCACAACATCATCGAGAGAGGCGACCCGCCTCTCTCGTACTTTTTCAAAGAATAGCTATTCGATTTCCCACGTCTCTATGACATGAGCGGCACGTTGTCGCTGATCGCTATCCAGGGTAGCTAATGGCAATCCCAATTGTTGAGCAACCGCAATATAAAAAGCATCGGCGCCGCGCACCCCCAACTCTGCCCCAACATTAACGGCGGATTGTACGACATCGTTACTCATCTCTACCAGTCGTAAATCCGGTAGCGTTTTTAGTGCATCCGCAGCACGACGCGCCAGATCGGTATCCTCGGTGCGTCGAGAGATCGCCGCAGCCACTTCAACCAGCAAAAGCGCAGGGGCCACAAATTGTGTTCCCTTGGATTGCTGTCCTTTCAGCCACTGGCGGCAGAGGTCGTGGAAGACATCCTCTTCGATCAAGCGTGACACCCACACGCTGGCATCGACCACAACATACTGGCTCATGCGCGACCCTCAGCAACCGCTTCTACACTGGTCACACCCGCAGGCCAGCGTGCGCCAATTTCTGCAGCAAGAATGTCGAGTTGATCCCAGGCGGCTTCAACATCCATTGGGCGTGGCTTTTTTACCGGCACGACCAATGCCACAACTTCACCGCGGTAGGTGACCTGAAATTCCCGGCCATCCTCGCGCACTTGACGAATCAATTCGCTGGCTTGTTGTTTGAGTTCTCGTACACCTACCGTAACCATATCGATCTCCCATAAGCTCCACATTTGTATACACATTGATTGTATCACACATGCAATTGATTTTCTCTTTCCATAAAAAAAATGTGCGGCCGTACCGAAATAATTTCTTTTTCTTCCGCCCAAGAACCGAAACGCATTTCGATTTTTGGGCGGGTGAAAAACCCACGACGTACCAACCCCCGACCGGGGAAATATCAACGGAGAAAAACGCATGTTTCAGCCAATCGATTTTTGGGAACTTCTGGCCGCCACCGAACCGCTTGATGATCCGGACGTGATTTGGAGCCGCTTCACAGCGAAGCAGCGCCAGTATCTTCACGGCCCGATCGTCCAATATCGTTCCGGTGGCTGGGGCTTTCCCATCCGCCTGCGGGCACTCGTGCCCCAGGCGCGCCTGCAGCAAGTGCTGCACGGCGCCGATGATTGCGCCAGCGAACTGGAAGCCTTGGGCTATCTCTCGACCGCCAGTCTGGATTTCCCGCTGTCGTATGAGTGGGCGCAGGTCTTTCTCTGGCTCGCCGATCGTGTCCTGTCGGACTACGGCCTGCTGCCGGATGAGGCTGCTTCCGTGGCGGATGTTTTGGGGATGAATGCCATTTCCATCACTCGCTATGAAGAAACCGAAGTTCTGCTGCCGCTGCGGCGCTGGCTGCGCAAGACCATCGTCAAACACGCCGCGGTTCAGCGCTAACGGATCAACAATTATTGGACGCAGATCAACGCAGATGAACACGGAGTTTTTGATCGGTGTCCTACCACAACGGAGGTAAATCATGAACGTACACTTGCTATTTGGCTCGAAAAAGAGCCTCGATGACTGGGGTGCGCCCTGGCTGAAAGGCGGCCAGGAGCATACCCACCTGGCGGTTCGCAACCCCGGCGGCAAAGCGGCCCTGAGCAGCCTGTTGGCGAAATCCCTGATGGCCGTCTTGCAGGGCGAAGTCAAAAGCGCCCTGGCCTGCGAGCTGGTGATGACGGATGAAAACTGGAACCGCCATCCCGGCTATTTCGCCGAGATCGCCAGTCATTCCACCCCCGGCAAACTGCATACCTGCTGGATGACGGAAAGCCGCGCTCGCTTCGGCTTCCCCTACGGCGGCGCGGGCAGGCTGACCTACCATGTCGGTATCCTGCCGATCCTGGATGCGCTTCAGTACAAGGCCGAGTGTCGCGATTTCTGGCGCGCCTATGCCGCCCTGCTCGACAAGTTCAATGGCTGGGGGCTTTCGCCGGATATCGAGGCCGAATTCCTGCGCGCCGCGGATGAGCTGTATTATCTGCTGCGCTACCACTTCGCTGCGCCTTCACCGGCAGCGGATGCGCTGGAGACGGCGCAAGCCTGTGCCCACAACGCCGCTCAGGCGCTGAAAGGCAGTGAAGCGCCCTTCGATCTGGAGCTGCTGCGCGATCCCGACCGCATCCGGCGCGAATTGGGTGAGCCGCTCAAACGCTCATCCACCCCGGTAGTCGTTCCGTCAACTTCGGTTGATCTGAACGGTTTCAAGGGCTGGCAGGGCCGGGCGCTCTACGATGCGATCGGCTTTGCGGAGAATTGTCTCCTGGCCGGTCCCACCGGAACGGGCAAGACCCTGCTGACCTATGCCGTGGCCCAGGCGCACAAACGGCGCCTGGCGCTGATCGAAGGCAAGGAAGGCATGCTTGATATGGATTTCCTGGGGGCGATCCTGCCCCAGGAAGATGGTTCGCGTCAGTGGGTCGATGGGCCGCTCCTACGTGCCATGCGGGATGCCCACTTCAGTCCGGTGCTGCTCTTCATCGACGAGATCAACCGCCTGCCGCGCGAGCATCTCAACCTGCTGATCGGGTTGATGAATCCTAAATCGGTTAGCGTGCTGGCGGAGATGGGGCTCGACCTGGAGGCCGAAGGCGATTTCTACACAGTGGAAGTCCCGATGACGTCCGAGATCGTGATTTGCCCGACGGCGCATCTGCGGATTGTGGCCGCGGGCAATTTTGGCGCCGCCTATGCCGTCTACGATCTCGACCCGGCGCTGCGCTCGCGCTTTGCCACGGTGATCGAGTTCGATTACCTGCCCTTCGGCGATGAAGTCGAACTGGTGGTCGAGCGCACCCGGCTGAAAGCCAAAGTCGCCAAGGCGCTGGTCAAGCTGGCCGGTGAAACCCGCCGCATGGCCGCCAATGGGGAAGTGCCGGGCGTGATCGACACGCGCTCGCTGCTCAACTGGGCCGCCAAGTGCCAGCGGGCCAATGCCGTTTCGGTTGCGGATGTCATGGCCCAGGCGCGTTTGAGCTGGGCCGATATCGTCTGCGGACGCGACGGCCTGGGCAAAGTCCAGACGGGTGTTTTTGATGCTCTGGCGGACTACCTGACCACGCAGGGGGCGCTGCCATGACCAACAAGCTGGATGCCAAATCCACCTGGTGGTGGTGGCAAACCACCCGGCGGCGCCTGACGCTGTGGACCAAAGCCCTCCTGCAGGGACGCCGTTACCGGATTGTGATCGAGCCCTTCACGGGCCGCGATGGCGCGCCGGGGACCGGCTTTCATGCCCCCGAGACGCGCCTGATCCGGGTCAACCCGGCGATTGCCGAACAGGAAAGCCCAACGGTTCAGTTTCAGCTCACCCAGGGCATACTCGGCCACGAAGTCGGGCACGCCCTGTTTACGGATGCCTGGCCGAAAGCGCCTGGTCAGGATACCCTGCGCTGGTTGGTCAACGCGCTGGAAGATGAGCGCATGGAACGCGCCACCGCCATTTACTATCCGGGCCTGCGGGCGCTCTTTGACCGCCTGGGGTTGTATTTCTACGCACGCTTTGAAGCGTTCGCGGAAAACCAGGCCGCCAATCAAGTGGCGCTGGGGCTATGTCTGGCCTGGCGCTGGGCGGCGCGCCACAGCACGGAGAACGAGATGCTCACAAAGCTCAAGGTCTCCGAAGCGGCGCGTGAATTGTGGATGCAGATCAAGAAAGTCGTCGAGACAGCCTGGGCTGCACCCGATACAACGGAGCTGATCGAGCTGGCCAAAGAAATCCTGCGCCTGCTCGATATCCCCGCAGGTCAGCGTGTGCCGGATAGCTGGTGGTTTGTGCTGGGTGATGGCGATGGTATCCCTGTCGCTCGCCTGGAAGACCCCCTGCCGTTCCCCGACGAAGCGGCGGATGTCGCGCCCGGGGTGGACGATCTCTTCGACGATGAGCGCGATCTGCCAAACTTGGCACGGGATGTCTACACCAAACCGGCGCCGTATCTGGCACTGGAGCAGGAAGCCACACCCCTGGCGAATGCCCTGGCGGCGGCGCTGGTGGTGCCAAACCATTCCCGCCCCAAGCCGCATGAGTATCGCGGCCGCTTCAGTTTCCGCCAGGAAATCCGTACCCCGGAGCGCCCGCATCTCCCGCCCGCGGCTCTGGGGCAGTCGTCCGACGGCATCGTGATCTACCTGCTGGCGGATCGCTCCGGATCGATGGTCATCGTCGAAGAAAGCGTGCGTCTGGCGCTGATGATGATCGCCCTGGCGGCGGAGAAAGCGGGCATTCCCCTGGGGATGGCTTTCTTCGGCAGCAGCACAACGATGGAAGCAAGCCTGACGCTGGAAGTCACCCCCATTGCGAAGCACATCGCCGAGCAGGCCAAAGCCCTGATCGCCGGTTTCCGCGGCGTGACGAATGCCGAGTTTCTGCATCGGGGTTTGCAGTTGGCCGAACGCTCACTGCTGGCCCGCCCGGAGCGGCGCCGGTTTCTGTTCGTGATCCACGATGGCCAACCCACCAGCCAGGATTTTTTACTGTCAGTGGAGCGTTTGCAGGCCATGGAACGCAAGGGGATTACCCCCATCGGCATCTTTCTGGGTGAAAACCAAAATGATGCCCTGCGGCAGTTATTCCCCCG
>JACNJM010000085.1 GCA_014382605.1 Anaerolineae bacterium | reverse complement strand
TCCGGACCAAACGTGCATGTGCTTGGCCTGCAAGAAAATCAGGCGCAAATCACCGCGCGGCTTGAAGCGATTCCGGATGTAAAAAGTGTCGTATGCGCATCACCCGGCGGCGCAGCCAGATTAGAACCCTGTTAGAAATAATCTGTCGCGACTTTCTCTACTACCCGCTCCCACCAAGTAGGGATATAATCTCAAACAACACAAAGATAAACGGCTTCGGCAAATATTTCCGGAGTTGATACTTATAGTTTCCTCAACGAAGGTAATTGAATGTCCACAACAGTGATAATCCAACTGATCATAGCGCTTTCTACGCTGATCATTCTGCACGAAATCGGCCACTTTGCCGCGGCACGTCTATTCAAGGTAAAAGTAGAGGAGTTTGGGATCGGTATCCCGCCCCGCGCGCTGACACTATTTGAAGCAAAGGGCACCAAATACACGCTCAACTGGCTCCCCCTGGGTGGGTTCGTGCGTCTCAAAGGCGAAACTGAAGAAGACGATTCGCCCGACAGCCTGCACGCCGCCAGCCCCTGGGCGCGCCTGGCAATTTTTGCCGCCGGGCCGCTGATGAACCTGCTCGCGGCGGTGCTCATTTACGCGGTCATTTTCACCCAACTTGGCGCTCCCGATTACAGTAAAGTACTCATCGTGGATATCCAGCCCGATTCGCCCGCCAGTCAGGCCGGGCTGCAAATTGGCGACCTTATTATCAACGCCAACGGTTCGGAAATCAGTGGGGTTGATGCGCTGCACGAGATCATCTACGCCAATCTGGGCGAGAGTATTTCAATCAGCGTCCAACGAGAAGGTGAAATTATCCAGTCCTCTGTTGTCCCGCGCGATCCGCCCCCGCCAGAGGGAGCAATCGGCATCGCCATGAGCAACCCAACTCGACCCATCACATTTTTCGAAGCCCTGACAATGGGTGGTGTTGCCACCTATCAAGATATGAAACTCATCCTGACCTTGCCCGCCGAGTTGATCCGCGGCTCTATCGAGCCAGAAATGGCGCGTCCGGTTGGCTTCTATGGCATGGGGCAAGTACTCGAATACGTCTACACGCAAGAATCTCCCGTGGCGAATGCCCCCATCAACCTGAATGTACTCAGTTTTTTCGCCTGGATCAGCATGACCCTGGGCGTACTCAATTTATTACCCATCCCCGCCCTGGATGGAGGGCGCATCCTTTTCATTTTGCCCGAAATTATTTTCCGGCGGCGCATTTCCATGGAATGGCAAAGCATTCTCATCACGATCAGTTTCACAGCGCTGATCGCCCTAATGCTCTATATTAACCTGCTCGACTTTATCAATCCCGTTCAATTACCCCAATGAACCAATTTACTTCCCCTGCTGAAACCTCATTCTCGGAAATCTTGAATGCGCTGCTGGACCCCGATGCCGAAATTACCCAACAGCACCTCTTTCGGTTGTCAGACCTGGAAGGAGAAGATAAACACAAATTCGAAAAATGCTGGCCCCTGGTTCCGCTGGCGCGGCGGCTGGCTTTACTCGAAGAAATGGAGCGCCTGGCTGAAGATAATCACCTGCTCTCATACGAAATTCCCTGCCGATTATCACTAACCGACACTGACCCACAAATACGTTTTTTTGCTGTGCGCGGCCTGTTACCTTACGATCCCGTTGATCTGCTGAAACAACTCACCAGGATGCTGCGCGAAGACCCAGATGAAAATGTACGCGCAGTTTGTGCCGCTAACCTGGGGCGGTTTATCTACCTGGGTGAACTGGATGAAATTTCCGCCGAAAACAAAGAACATACAGTTGACTGCTTGTTGAATACAGCCCGTAACGAAGCATCTGAGCAGGTACGCCAGCGCGCCCTGGAATCGTTGGGATTTACCAGCAACAGCGAAATCCATTCTCTTATCAAAGAAGCCTACCAAAGCGGGCAGGCCGATTGGCTCACCAGCGCGCTTTTTGCAATGGGACGCTCTTACGATGCGCGCTGGATTCCCAGCGTAATCACCATGCTCGATCACCAGATGCCCGCCGTGCGCTTTGAGGCCACACGCGCCGCCGGAGAGTTAGAAATTAAAGACGCCGCTGAACGGCTGACGGAATTGCTGGAAGATACCAACTACGACATCCGCATGGCTTCAGCCTGGTCATTATCGAAAATTGGTGGCGAGGGAATCAAAGAAACTCTGGAAGAATTACTCAACCATGCCGCGGATGATGCCGAGAGCGATTTCCTCCAGGAAGCACTCGATAACCTGCTTTTCAATGAAGATATGGAACTCTTTGACCTGATGGAGTTTAGCGGCGAAGAGATGTATTCCGATGAATAGAATTTTCCCCACTACGCCATTTCTTCCATGCTAAATTCACTCCCTACCTTATTCCTTAACAACCTGGTACCCATCTTGCTGGTAGCCGGGATCGGCTATTTATTAGGGCGCTGGCTGAATGTGGATCCGCGCTCTGTTTCCAGAGTCGTTTTTTATGCCCTCAGCCCTTTTTTGATTTTTGATCTCCTCGCCAACAGCGAACTCAGCAGCAGCGATTTCCTCCGCATCGGCAGTTTTGCCGTCTTTCAAATCCTGACTTTGGGAATCGCCGCCTGGATTATTGGACGCCTGCTCAAGCTTGAAAGAAAACTCTTCGCCGCCACTCTACTAACAGTCATACTGATCAACGGCGGCAACTACGGATTATCGCTCAATCTGTTTGCATTCGGCGAAACCGCGCTGGCGCATGCCAGTATCTATTTTATTGTCAGCGCAATTGCCATGTATACCGCAGGCGTTGCGATTGCCTCGATGGGCACAATGGATTGGAAGCATTCGCTGCTGGAATTGCTCAAAACACCGACAATTTACGGGGTTATCGTGGGCATGACCTTCAACAGCCTGGATTGGGAACTGCCTCTATTTCTCAACCGCACCGTATCGCTGCTCTCCGACGCCACCATCCCCAGCATGTTGCTGGTATTGGGCTTGCAACTTCAGAACAACACACATACATGGAACTTCAAGGCATTAGCGCTTTCAGCCAGTTTACGGTTATTAGCTGGCCCGGCGCTGGCTATCGCAACCGCTGGATTTTTTGGCCTGCAGGGTGTCGCGCGTCAGGCGGGCATTCTCGAGGCATCTATGCCACCGGCAGTGATGTGTACCATCCTCGCCACGGAATACGATGTTGAACCCGCGTTTGTGACCACAGTGGTATTTGTAAGTACATTGGTCAGTCCGCTGACGCTGACGCCATTATTAGCTTATTTGGGAGCCTGAAATGCGCCGCACACTTTCGGCGATCATCTTGATGCTTGGAATCAGCCTGGGGATCAGCAACCCTGCACGGGGTCAGTCTGAGATGCAGATCGCGCAACCTCAGGTGATGTATACCTTTGGGGAATCACTCACTATCGAGACAGAAATCACTTCGGAGCTTCCCATCCAGGATGTAAAGATATTACTGCAACCCGCGGCGGGGATTCGCCAAATAGCCGGGGAGGCTACCCTGACCGCGCCGGGGCTGGTCAGCTATACCCTGGATTTGTCCAATAATTTTTTGGGATTATTTGCCGATGTGACCTATGAATTCCAGGTTACGTTAGAGAGTGGGGAAACGCTCACCAGCCCGGAATACAGCTTCTATTTTGAAGATAATCGCTGGGAATGGCAATCGCTCAAAAGCGACGAATTTGAAATCTATTGGTACAAAGGCAATACGGATTTTGGCGAAAAAATATTAAACACAGCCCACGATGGCCTTGAGCGCATTCGCCTGCAAGTCGATGTTCCCGCGCCGGAGGCGTTGCGCTATTATGTTTACGCTTCTTCGCAAGAATTACAAAGTGCGCTGCAACTCTCAGGTGAAGCCGGTTCGCAAATTGCAGGCCATGCTGACCCAGCCCTCAACAAGGTGATGGTTTCACTGGCCCCAGGCCCAGCCGAAACGCTGGAAATGAAACGTCAGGTGCCCCACGAATTGCTGCATGTGCTACTCTACCAAAAACTAGGCGTTGGCTACGCCCGCCTGCCGCGCTGGCTTAACGAGGGGCTGGCCTCCACAGCCGAACTCTTCCCCAATCCCGATTACCCGCTTTTGCTCGACAAAGCTTATGAACGTCAGGCATTGCTCCCCTTTGCCAGTTTATGCCAAAGTTTCCCCGTGGATGCTGCCAACTTCCAACTGGCTTACGCCCAGGCATCCAGCATCACCTGGTATCTACAGGGTCGTTTCGGCACATCCGGGACCGAGGCGCTTTTAGCCGCCTATGCCGATGGCCTGGATTGCGAGCATGGCGCTGAAACTGCGCTCGGCCAAGGACTCTCGGCACTCGAACTGGATTGGCGCAGCATCACATTTCATGAGAATCCCTGGCTGACTTCGCTACGCGGCGTTCTCCCCTGGCTGTTGATTTTTACCTTGTTCTTGCTGCCATGGATGATTTTAAATATTGTTGACGCTATAAAACGTCGAAAATCTGTTCAAGAAAATCCCGCATCCGTATGAATCTAAAAAATCTTGCCCGTCTGCATGCCCGAGTTGATGGACGCGTGCAGGGCGTCGGCTTTCGCTATTTTGTGCAGAAAAACGCGGTCAATCTGGAACTCTTGGGCTGGGTGCGCAATCGCTGGGATGGCAGTGTAGAGGTGCTGGTTGAAGCCCCCCAAGATGCGCTTGAAAAACTGCTCAAAGCGCTTCAGCGCGGCCCACGGGCTGGGACGACATCTGACGTGAAATATGAATGGCTCACCGCTACGGGGGAATTTCAGAGTTTTCGCATCCGCAGGACGGGATAATTAACAGTCATTCCGAACCCGCAGGGTGAGGAATCACTATTTGCAGAATCGGCTTTGCACCACGGCAAGCATATTACCAGCTTATCACGGATTCTTCGCTGCGCCCGGAATGATAATACTCAAAACCCCAGCCCGCGTTCTTTGAGCGAAACCCACTTGCCGCGGCCAATCACCAAATGATCCAGCACCTGCACATCGAGCAGTTTGCCCGCTTCCACAATCGCGCGCGTCACAGCTACATCATCCGGGCTGGGCGCAGGGTCGCCGCTAGGATGGTTGTGAACGACGATCAGAGCGGCTGCATTGCGACGGATGGCCGCACGAAACAACTCCCCCACGCGCACTTGCGAAGAATTCAACGAACCGCGATAAATCTCCACAATATCCAGCACGCGGTTGCGCGTATCGAGCAATAACACGCGTAAATGCTCTTGCTCCAGCGCGCTCATCTCAAATTGAACTAACGCGGCGGCATCTGCCGGGCTGTGAATTGACGGGCGTTCTTCGGGGGATTCCAGTGTAAGGCGACGGCCCAATTCAATGGCCGCTTTTATTTGCGCGGCTTTGGCCAGGCCAATACCATGCTGGTCACAAACCTCCGCATACGAAGCCCGGTGCAATCCCGACAGGCCATCAAACGATTGCAACAGACGCGTACCCACCTGAACCGCGTTTTCGCCGCGCACCCCCACGCGCAACAGAATAGCCAACAATTCGGCATTTGACAGCGCCTGCGCGCCTAATTGCGCCAGCCGTTCACGCGGCCGCTCGCTGGATGCCAAATCGGTGATACGGTAAGCTGTTTGCGAATTGTTCATCGCTAACCCCTTTATGCAAAACGTCAAAAAATCGGCTATTATTGATATTTCATTGTTTTATCCTGCCCATAAGTCATGTTTTGTTTATACAATACTCCACATGAAAAAGCAATAGGGGTTTTACCGCGTGACAGGGCTTTCTTAAAGTCGAAACAGAAAAGCAATTTCACCGCAGAGAA
>JACNJM010000204.1 GCA_014382605.1 Anaerolineae bacterium | reverse complement strand
TGGTGCGCTACTGCACCCTGCAAATGGCGCGCCTGGCCGGGGAGAACGGGTAAACATCCGTATTTGTTAAAAATTCGATCTATCACCACGAAGGCACGAAGACACAAAGGGAAAGCAAAAAATCCTTTTATTTTCTTCGTGCCTTTGTGTCTTTGTGGTGAAGTTGTGCCTTAAATTACTCGAACTTGAAGCGCCAGGCGGCCAGACCAAAGCATAACACTGCGAAACCCATGAGAACCGCCGCAGGCATCAGCACGGATGTGAAGCCCAGCCCGCGCAGGATGATATTTTGAAAGCCATCCATCGCCCAGGCAACGGGGGTGAAATGCCCGATGGTGCGGAAGGCCTCACTGGTGAATTCCAGCGGAACCCAGGCCCCGCCCAACCCGGAGAGTATAAACATCGGGATTAGCGAGTAGACCACGGCATGTTCGGGGGTTTTGGCGAGTGTGCCGATCAGCAGGCCCATGCTGGCCGCGAATAGCGATGTAGTTACAGCTACGAGCAAAGTGCCCAGGGGCGCAGAGAAATAAGGCACATCCAGCCCGATTTGCGCGAACAAAATCAACACGGCGAATTGCGTGAAGATCAGCACGAACATCGCCAGAAAATGCCCCAGCAGAATTTCGGTTTTTGAGATGGCCGTGGTGAGCAGGCGTTGCAGCGCGCCGGTTTTGCGCTCCAGCACGAGCACTTCGGCGGCGCCGATTAGCCCGGCGATGGCAAATTGAACCATCATGCCCGGTGAGGAGTGTGTGAAGGCGTTTTCGCTCTGATTCTCTTCGGGTTGCGCGCCCGGCTGGGTGAGATTAACCGTGAAGGGCGGCTGCTGCCAGGCTTCGAGCGCCAACGCAAAACTGCTGGCGAAGAATTCATCGGTTTGATCTTCTTGAACGCTGGTGCTGAATTGGGCGGCCTGGGTGGCGTATTCCGTGTGGCTGAGGGCGCTTTGTAGGGCGTTTTGGGCCGTGATTCCGGCGGTGGTCTCGGTTTTCAGGATTCCTGTCAGGGGGTTCGAGGCGCCCTCACGGAGTGAGTTCGTATAGCCTGCCGGGATGATGAGCGCCGCGGCCAGTTCATCTTCGCGCACCATCGTCTCCATTTCAGTATAGGATTTTTCATCCAGCAACACCGGGCGGATTTCGTCAGACTGTTCGAGCAGTTCGATGAGCGCCCGGCTGAGATATTGTTGGTCCTGGTTTTGAATGCCCACCAGCAGGCGCGGGTCTTCTTCGGGCGCGTCTGCGCCGGTGCCGCCAAAGGCGAAGCCGAACACCAGCGTGAAGACGATTGGCATGATGAGCAGGAACAGGAAGGATTTCCAGTCCCGCACAATTTGTAACAGGTCTTTGAGAGCGAGATGTACGATACGCATAATTTACTCCTGAGCGTAGCGATTGCGGAAGCGCAGGCTCCCGATGATGAAGAAGATAGCCGCCCACAGCAGCAATATGAGTATGTTGGGCATGACGTTGGCGAGCGTGCTGCCGGTCATCAGGCTTTGCAGGCCGTCCACGGCCCAACCCTGCGGGGTGGCGAGGGAGACAATTTTGATGAAGGCGGGCGGTTTGGGCATGCCCAGCACGAAAATGGGCATCATGCCCGCCATGCCGGTGAGCGTGACCACGCCGCCGAGCATGAACCCGGCCTGGCGTTCACTTTGCATCCACGAGATCAGGAAGATGCCAAAGGCCGCCGCGCTGAGGGTGATGCTGGCGCACAGCAGTATGATGGCGAGCGGGTCGCCCCACTGAATATTGAAGATGAAATAGCCAGAGAGCAGCAAGACCGCAAACTGCACCACGATGGTCAGCAGGGTGGCAACGAATTTGCCGCTCAGGATGGCGGTGGTGGGCGTAGGCGTGACGAACAGCCTTTGCAGGGTGCCGCGTTCTTCTTCCCGCAGAATTGATTGGGCGGTGCTGGGGCCGGTGAAGAAAACGTAGAAGATCATCATCCCGGCCATAATCATGGCGGTGATGCCGATGGAGCGCGCTTCGGCGCCGGTTTCGCTTTGCGGGGCGCGGATTTCGAGTTGGGCGCTGGTGTTGTCTGTGCCTGCGCTGGCGAAATATTGACCGATGATGCTTTGGATTTGCGCTTCATCAATCGTGCCGTGGGTTTGGGCGTATTGCTCGATCGTCACGCTCATGCTGATTTTGGAAGCTGAGAAGCCATCCAGCATTTGGCTGATGATCCCGTGGATGATGGCTGGCCCGATGGTGAGCGCCGGGTCTTGATAGATTTCGATGTTGGCGCGGCCATCGGCGGCCAGATAACGCTCGGTGAGATCGGGCAGCAAGATGATGGCAACGCCCGCGGCTTGCGCATCGACGGCGGCGCGGGCCGCGGTTGGATCATCCATCTCGGTGAGGGTCAGCACATCGGCAAGATTCTCGTTGGAGAGTGTCAGGGTCAGTACATCCCCGAGGGATGCCGCGCTTTCGCTCTGGGGTGCGGCCCCTGTGGGCAGAAGTTCCCCAAAGCTGCCTGAATCCTGATTGACCAGGATCACCTTTGTGACCGGCAGCGTGAACGGCTCTTCTTCCCCGTCTGAATTGCCAAACATCAGGGCGAACATGGCGGTCATCAGCAGCGGCACACCGAACATGAACAGCACGGCGATCAGGCTGCGGAAGGATTGCAGCATATCTTTGAAGGCGATGTCGAATACTTTTTTCATGGTGAAGCTCCGGGGTTCAGTCGCGCAGGGCGCGGCCAGTGAGATGCAAAAACACGGTTTCAAGATTGGGTTCTTGAATCTCGACGGATGTAATGCGCACGCTGGCCTGCGCGGCGCTCTCGAAGAGCAGGGGCAGCACAGTGTTGGAGTCATCCACCAGCAGGTGCAGTTGGCCGTTTTCGGCGGCGATATTTTTTACGCCGGGAACTTGCTGCCAGGCTTCGAGTACGCGCTCCGCTTCGGCGTTGAGCGTCAGTTCGATGCGGTCGAGTTCGCCCACAATGCGCACCAACTCGGCGTGCGTGCCGCTGGCGATGATCTGGCCGTGATCCATGATGGCGATATGCTCCGAAAGTTCTTGCGCTTCTTCCATGTAGTGCGTGGTGTAGAGCACGGTCATGCCCTGTCGGTTGAGTTCCATGACGGAATCGAGAATTTGGCGGCGGCTTTGCGGGTCTATGCCGACGGTGGGTTCATCCATGATGACAATTTGGGGTTTGTGCAGCAGGGCAATGCCAATATTCAGGCGGCGCTTCATCCCGCCAGAGAACTTTTCAACGCGCCCTTTCTGACGGTCGCTCAACCCGATCATGGTCAAAATTTCATCCACGCGCTGCTTGAGGGCATTGCCGCGCAGCCCGTACATTTTGCCCCAAAAGAGCAAATTTTCACGCGCCGAGAGATCGCCATATAGTGCAATTTCTTGCGGAACCACGCCGATTAAGGCTTTGGCGGCTTGCGGGTTGCGCGTGACCGAGTGGCCGAGAATCGTTGCCTGGCCCTGGGTGGGTTTCAGCAGCCCGGAGATCATCGAAATGGTGGTGCTTTTTCCGGCTCCGTTGGGGCCGAGCAGGCTAAAGACTTCGCCGGGTTTGATCGCTAAATCCACACCGCGCACGGCGTAGACTTCGCCGAAGTCTTTGTGAAGGTCGTGGGTTTGGATGGCTAACTCTTTATTCAGTATCATTATAATTATTCCTTGTGATGCAGAAGTGTTTTATTTGTTCGAATTTGTTCAATTACACTTCCCCAATCAGGGGAATTATGTAAGATATGAAATTCGGGTGTCTGTTCCGTTTCATCTACCGCCGACCAGCCATGCTCCGCGGCCATACGTAAATAATGGATTGCTTTTTTGCTTTCTTCCAGCGCAGCCCATGCCTGTGCCGTATCAAAATAAGCCCATGATGGAATAACTTCTTTTTGCGCAAAGAGTTGTTCATAACTCTCGATTGCCTGACGATGCTGACCACGAGCTAAAAAGGAATACGCTAATTGTGCGAGATGTTCCGCTGTATCAAGGGCGAAAAGATACATCGTATACTCCTGTTCACACACCAGTCCCAGTTTTTTTGCAGATTTTTGTGATCCAATATTATCGGTTGCACAAGTCCAGTGGATTTTGACACCCCTTTCAAGTCCATGTTCCAGCGCCGCTGCGGCTACCCCGCTCCCCAGGCCGCGTTGCTGGAAATCAGGAAGGGTTTCAAATCCAAGATCGCCTGAACCCGAGGTGACAAAATCGACGGTAGCCCAAGCAACGATCTGGTTTTTATATTCGACTACAAAACCGTAATCCTGAAACCGTTCATTTTCAATAGTCCCCCATTTTTCTAATGTGTTTTTCACTTGAGACGGGATTTGCAATTCATCGCGCTCGAGTAATTCGCTTTCCATGGGGAGGATTGTATATCCGTCGGGTTGATTGCCCCACGGGTCGTATGTCAACTCACGGCAAACATAATGCTGCCGAAGCATGGGGATAGGCTCGCGAGAATTGCCAATTATTTCCAACTGTCCACCCCTATCCTCCGGGGAGCAAGTAAAAAAGAAGAATCCGACATCCTTGCCAGCTGCTTTTTCTTCGAAGATGGTTTTATTCAAGTACATGTTGAATTCAACAATGTCAGACTTTCCGGCCAGGAAACACCACGCCGCGCCACCCCCACTCAGGAAACTCATCATCATTGCCGATTGTGGATTGTCTGGATCATCCACCCAAACCCTTCCCGGCCAAATACCCTCTAACACTGCCGTGCACATCGGTTGAAACTCTTCCAATGAAGCAAACAGGGCGCGGGCTTTTCCATAATCCTTCATTTTTATTGATGAACTCATGACTTCGTCTCCGGTTATTCAATTACTGTTTAAAAAATGTGCTTGTTTCTCACAATCTAAACCTACGATACGGGCAATCCAAAGGTTTGTTCCACAAGCACAAGTTTATCCCTTCGTAAGAATATATCAATCGGACGTTCAGTTTCCCAGCCACTGCATTTTCGTACACTGTACCTCCGTACAATGGAAAAATAACCCAGGCAGAGTACAATAAGTGCATGAACCCAATCAACTCAAATTGGCGAAAGAAAATTCAAAAATTCTTTATCCCTTTGCCCGAAGGCTCGGTGGAAAATTATATCGAGTTAATGCCCATGCTGGTTATGGTTACCCTGGTGATGGTTGGGCTGTATATTATGAATATCAGGGTTTCAACGCTGGCGCATGACCTGCTGCGTTTGACCGCTTTTACGGTATTGTTTTTCATCCACCTGCTGCTGTATTGGATGATCTTGAATTTTATTCAATCCGAACGCCGCGTGTTGTATTATTTAATTGCGCAGGGAACTCTGGCATTTGTGCTTGTTTTGATCAGCGGGAATATCTACTTAGCGATTGGCCTCTATTCCGCTGTCAGCGGCACATCTGTTGGGATGTTGGGGCGTGGTCGTCTGGCATTTGCCAGTGTGCTGAGTTATATTTTTCTGGCGACATTATCTATTCTCTTGCTGAGTGATTTTGATGTGCTGCTGGATTTATCTCCGGTAATTATCGGGGCGGTTTCTTTTTCAGCTTTTTTTGCATATATGTTTCAGCGGTTGGCAGTCGCCAACGAACGTACACATGTCTTGTTGCAAGATCTAAAAACGGCTCACGCACAACTGGCCGAATATGCTCTTGAGGTTGAAAACCTCACCCTGACCGCAGAGCGCCAGCGCATGGCGCGCGAATTGCACGATACCCTCTCCCAGGGGTTGGCGGGCCTGATCTTGCAGCTTGAAGCCGCCGATTCGCATTTAGACCGAGGGCGCGCCG
>JACNJM010000086.1 GCA_014382605.1 Anaerolineae bacterium | reverse complement strand
TGAAAGTTCAAACGCCAAATAATTTTTATCAGAAACTTGATGTAAATTCTACCGGATTTGTCCAATTTGTCAAGGACTGAGCAACACTTCCACCGAAGAACTATTCAGGGGAGATATATCATCACCGCTGCGCTCAGAGACGATCACGCGCACCCAGGTGGGCGATTCAACGCCAAGGGGGATTTCTACAGCAAAGAAATTGTGCATGCCCGGCTCAAAATTGCTAAATCCCGCTAAACGTGACCCCAGCACGCGCCCATCAGCAGCAACCAACTCGACAAGCAGAGGTTCATCGCTGACCGTGCGAGCCACCCCCGTGACCAGCAAGTTCACCCCCTGGATGAGTACGTTTTCTACCGGGCTTTGAATCAGAATCGGATTCATGACATCATTGACCGCATACAGATCTTCTTCGCCTTCGGCCAACAAAATTATCGGCGTTGAAGCCAGCGAAATGATCCGCCCATATTCATCATGTGTACGCGCCACAAGGCGTGCAGCTTCAGCCGCTCCGGCGAGTTCAAAGCTGATTTCCTCATAAATCTGGGTGCGATCATTGACATTGGTAAATGTAAAAATCCGGCGGTACATCAGGCGCCCGTCTTCGCCCCATAGCTCTACTGTTGCTTTCCGTTCCGCCCCCGGAATCACATAAATCGATATCCGCATCGGCGAAACAACTTTCGAGAGCGCACCGGGACGCACTATCTGAATGTCGGCTTCAGAAATCTGAATTACATCGGGAAGCGATGTTTCCACGGCCACATGCGAAACAATAACTGTTGGTGTAACTATCGCCACTGTTGGCGTTATTACTTGCATCGGCGGTGGCGGTGTGTATGTAGGCAATGTTTCAGCCGTCATGGCGATCACGGTGGGCAAATATTCGGCGGGAATTAAAGTAGGTAACGTATTTTGCTCACCAAACCCGCACGCACTGAGCGCAATCAAGACCAATACAATCGGCAATCCGCTTCGACGCATGATTACCCCGTGGTAAATTCTTCGATGATATCCAAAAGGTCTTTGGTTAACAACGGCTTCGAATAATAAGCCTTTGCTCCGGCTGCCAGCGCCCGGTTGGCAAAAATATCATGGGCGGCGGAAACCATCACCATGGGAATTTCAAGCGCTGTTTCATTTGCCCGTAAATGTTCGAGTAATTCGAATCCATTCATGTCGGGCAAATTATGATCCACAATTATCAAATCAACTGAGTCCCGATGCACCAACGAAAGAGCAGCGCCACCGCAATCGACTAAAATGGCTTGATGTCCGAAATAAGAAACAATTTTTTCGTAAGTTTCGAGTGTAAGTTGATCGTCATCTACAAAAAGGATGCGCGCCATAGTCCACCTGTGACAGTTTTGGGGAATTATTCACGATTCTACCATGAAGGTGAACTTCAGACGTGGAATTGGGGTGGGGTCACCCAAAGAAAGGGATACGACACTCAACAGGCAGCCAACCAAAAACAGCCCCGGCAGAAATCTGACGAGGCTGTTTTTCTAAAAGTGGGGGAGGTCAATCCACCCCACCTGTTCTACAAACCGTAAATTTCGCTGTATTTTGTAGTGAGATAGCGCATATACGGCGCGGGGTCAATCTTCGATCCGGTAACGCGCTGCACCAATTCCTGCGGTTTATATTTCTTGCCATGCACATGGATATTGGAGCGCATCCACTCGGTCAGGTTTGCAAATTCGCCGCGCCGCATTTGGTCGTCAATGTCGGGCATCTCCTGGCTGAGTTTTTCCCATAATTGCGCCGAAATCAGATTGCCCAGCGCATAGGTGGGGAAATAACCAAAATAACCGCTCGACCAGTGAACATCTTGCAGCACACCCTGGGCATCATTGGGAGGTGTGAGATCAAAGTACTCTTCCATGCGGCTGTTCCAGGCTGCGGGCAAATCATTGACAGCCAGCGAGCCTTCCATCAGGGCAATTTCCAACTCCAGACGCAGCATAATGTGCAGGTTATAGGTGGCTTCATCAGCCTCCACACGGATCAGTGAAGGCTCTACATAATTGATGCCTTTGTAGAAGGTGCCTAGATCAACATTACCCAACTGTGAGGGGAAAAATTCCTGCAAACGCGGATAGAAATGCTCCCAAAAAGGCATCGAACGCCCGACCAGATTTTCATAGGTACGCGATTGCGATTCATGCACAGCCATCGAAGCGCCATCGGCCAACGGGGTGCGCTCATAAGCCGGGTTATGGCCCATGCCATACAGGGCGTGGCCGCACTCATGCAGCGTGCCAAACAGCGCCGTTGGGATGTAATTCTTGTCGACGCGGGTGGTGATACGCACATCATTGACGCTGAAACCGATGGTGAAGGGATGCGCCGATTTATCCTGGCGGCCGCGCTTCCAATCGTAACCGTATTTCGTAATCACTTCCACGCCGAAATCCCACTGTTTTTGCTCATCATATTCCAGATGCAAAAACGATGAATCAACCTGTGGACTATCAGCAATCGCTTTGAGCAATTCCACCTGCTGGGGGCGCAACTGATTGAAAATCGCCTGCACTTCGGCGGTTTTCATATCAGGTTCGTATACATCCAGCAGCGGATCGTAAACATGTTCATACGGCGCAAAAAACTCAGCATATTGGCGGCGCAGATCGACAATCTCTTCAAGATACGGCTGGAATTTGGCGAAATTAGATTCGGCACGCGCTTCTTCCCAAGCGCCATATGCCAGAGCAACGGTTTTATAAAATTTTGCGGTATATTCAGGAGTTACTTTGGCGTGGGTATCATAAAATTTTTGGACGTTTTGGATCAGTCGTGCATCGTCCGAATCAGGGTCCAGTTCTTCGGCATATTTGCTCAATTTTTCAAGGCGCTTGCCAAATTTCTTCGATGTGGTTTTCGAGTGGACCAAACCCTGCAACGTAGCAATCTGGTTGCCGCGCCGCTCTGCGCCCCCCGGCGGCATATTGACTTGCTGGTCCCACTCCAGCATCATCGCCGCGGCATAGATATCGAATATTTCCGCAACAGCTTGCTTGAATTTTGCTAGTTTTTTCTCCATGAAGACTCCTCTTGGGGTAAAAAATCCCGAGAAAACAGGGGGGGGCGATGCTATCGCCCCCCCTGTTTTCTCGATTATTATGATCTATACAATTTTCCAGCGCAGGGATTCATCTTTCAGGGCGGCCAACACTTCACCGGCGATATCTGCCGCAGCACGGATTTGAGCCTCCGCGGTTTGCGCACCCAGATGCGGCGCGGCGATCACCTGCGGATGCGCCACCAACGCGGTCAGTCCGGGGGGTTCCTCGGCAAAAACATCCAGGGCCGCGCCCGCCACCTGACCGGCTTCCAACGCCGAGAGCAGAGCGGTTTCATCAATTACACCGCCGCGCGCCGTACACACCAAACGCACACCGCGCTTCATTTGCGCAAATGCTTGCCCATCAACCAAATTGCGAGTTTTCGGTGTCAGTGGTACATGCAAAGTGATTAGATCGGCGCGAGCGTAAATCTCAGGGAGTTCCACTGGTTCCGCGCCGCGCTGGCGGATTTCATCACCAGAGAAGAAGGGGTCAAAAGCAATAATTTGCATACCAAAGGCGGCAGCACGCTGCGCTACAGCCGCGCCAATATTCCCCAGGCCAATCACGCCCAAAATCTTGCCCGCCAGTTCCGTTCCCACCAGGGCTTTCTTTTCCCAACGGCCCGATTTCATGGCATGATCGGCGCGCGGCAAATGCCGTATTAACCCGAGCATCATCGCCAGGGTTTGTTCGGCGACGGCAATCGTCGTCGCCGTGGGGGAGTTGACTACGGTCACACCACCCGATTGCGCGGCGGCCAGATCAATATTATCGACGCCCACACCGGCGCGCCCGACAACTTTCAGGTTTTTACCAGCTTCAATCACTGCCGCGGTGACTTTGGTGCGGCCACGCACTACCAGGGCATCATATGCCCCAATAACTTGCAATAATTCGTCGGGAGTGATACCCGGCTGATTGTCGACTTCGGCGGCGGCCTGCAAAATTTCTGCGCCGCGGGCATCTAATTTATCGGAGATAAGGACTTTAAAGGGGGACATATATTGCGCTCCTGTTTGCTAAAAATAATGACATACGCCCCATATTGTACCCCTAAAGCGGCAATTCCAACGTAAATAATGCTCCACCTTGTGGATGATTGGCGGCGGTTAAATCGCCGCCGTGCGCCTGAGCCAACTTGCGAGCAATTGAAAGCCCCAGCCCGGTGGAGCCGTATGCGCTGCGGCGGGATTTTTCAGTTTTATAGAAACGCTCGAAAATATGTGGGAGTGAATCTTCGGGGATGCCAGGGCCGGAATCATGAACACTAAGCATGACTCGCTCGGAGGTGCGCGCCAATCTCACACGGATACTGCCTCCGGTGGCATAACGCAGGGCGTTGCTCAGCAAGTTATTAAGAATCTGCTCGATGCGCTGCGGATCAACCATCAAATTAGCAGAATCAACATCCAGGGTAAGCCGCAACTCAATTTGCCGCGCGCCAGCCTGGGGCTGAAAACGATTCACCAAGCGCGCTACTAAACCCGGAAAATCCACCGGGACGCGTTCCAACGCCAATTGTCCGGAATCCGCCAGAGCGAGGGTTTTTAAATCGTCCACCAAACGCGTGAGAATTTGGGTTTGCGCTTCAATGGGCAGCAAGTTTTCCTGCGTGAGTTCGTAAATGCCATCTTGCAGGGCTTCGAGATGGGCGCGCTGCACGGCCAGTGGTGTGCGCAGTTCATGGGCAATATCGGCGGTGAGCGCGCGGCGGCGATCTTCAGCCTGCTCTAAAGAGAAGGCCATATGATTGAACGCCTGCCCCAGCGTGACCCATTCACCCGCGCCCTGAAGTTTGACACGCTGGCTCAGATCGCCCTCCGCCATATCGGCTGCCGCGTGGGTAAGATCGCGCACCGGGCGCAGTAGATTATGCGCCAGCAAGAGCGCCAGAAGCAATGCCACACCACCCGCAATCAGCGCGGCAATCAGCGCGGCGCGGTTGAGCTGCTCGACAAGTTGGGTTTCGTTGTCGGTCGTGAATTGCGCCCCGCCCTCGGTCAGTAAATAGCCTATGGTCTGAATATCGTTATGCAAAGGAATGGCGCGCTGCAACTCTTCGCTGGTGGCAATTTCGTTAGCCCAGGTGCCATCCGTATCGAAAACCACCGTGCCGTCGGGGTTGAGCAGGCGCAAACGCTGGCTCTGAGTGTTGCCGCCGGAATTATTCCCCGTGCCCTGCCCTCCGGCTCCCGCGCCGCGGCCAGAGTTACCGTGCTGCGTGGTGCTGATGGTTCTGCCCACCCCCTGCCAGCTACCCATTTCCTGATAGTAGCTTTCCAACTCTTCTACGAGCGGAGCAACACCCGCGGCTCCGCCGCGAAACATAAAGTTGCGCACAGCCTCGGCGGTGTTCATGCGCACAATCACTACCAGGCTAAGGGTAGTGATGAGGATAATAAGCGCGTAAGAAAGAATAAGGCGAATACGCATAGTAGATCAGGTGTTGGATATCAGGTGATCAGGAATCAAGAAGGCAGCCTGATTCCTAATTGCCTGATACCTTTCGCGCAAAACGATAACCCACCCCAAAAACAGTCTCGATATAGCGCGGATTTTTGGGGTCAGGTTCCAGCTTGGCGCGCAAGTTTTTGATATGGGCATCGATGGTACGTTCGTAGCCCTCGTAGGCAGCGCCCTGCGAAACTTCGAGCAACTGCATGCGCGAGTAGGCGCGCCCCGGCTGGGCTGCCAAGGCAGCTAGCAGA
>JACNJM010000293.1 GCA_014382605.1 Anaerolineae bacterium | reverse complement strand
TTGAATGCTAATTTTCTTGCCCTCAGCGGGGACTTTGATCGTAGTATACGACATACCGAATTACTCCTTAAATTTTTTTTTATGATGCTTATGTTAGATGACAACTGCTCTGTCTGCAGTGGAGATAAGCTTGAACAATAGCTTAGGACTTGCGCGCTTGTGCAGGAAAAAGCTCGAAAATAGGGGTAAGTGGGGTGCGAAGCACCCCACTTACCCCTATTTTCGGTATATTTTTCATCGAATTGCGCAAACTCCAACCTTTAGATGCAAGAAAAACTTTTAGGTTTCAAGTTTGGCCTGACGCTTGTATTGCAAGCGCCGATTATAGCATCCCTGACGAAAGCGGCAAGTATCCGAAATATGCGACACAATCCCCTCATTATATGGGGGTCAAGAATATTCGTTGGAATATCATTGAGCGCGGTATAATCGAAACACTCGGGGTACCCCATAACCTTTAGTCTTTGATAATTTTTTGATGGAGCTTTATATGCTTGATGAACAACAAATCAATGCCAGGGGAACCGATACCCTTTGGTATACACTCACTTCCAATGAAAGCCTGAATAAATTGGAAGTTTCGCTTGAAAAAGGGCTTTCCGTGGGGGAAGCGCAGCGCCGCCTCACAACCTACGGCCCCAACAAACTAGAGGAAGCCCCGCCCACGACGATCTGGCAGATGCTCTGGGCGCAGCTCACCGATTTTGTGGTTATCTTGCTCATCGTCGCCGCGGTAATTTCTGCTGCGCTTGGCGACTGGGTAGAAGCTGCCGCCATTATGGCCATCGTTGTGTTGAATGCTGTTTTGGGTGTGGTGCAGGAACGCCGCGCCGAGGCGGCGTTGGCCGCGCTGCAAGAATTGGCAGCTCCCGAGGCAGCTGTGCTGCGGGATGGCAGCCGCGTTAGCGTCCCGGGGCGCGATCTGGTTCCGGGCGATATTGTCTACCTTGAAGCGGGCAATTATATTCCGGCGGATGTGCGGCTGGTGGAGACGGTCAACCTGCGTGTGGATGAGGCTCCCCTGACAGGGGAATCTGTCCCGGTGAGAAAAGACTTCGCAGCCACCTTTGCCCCCGACACCCCCACCGGCGATCTGGATAATACAGCCTTCATGGGGACCGTGGTCACGTATGGCCGCGGCATCGGGGCGGTAGTCGCCACCGGTATGCAGACCCAAATTGGGCGCATCGCTGAAATGCTGCAATCTGTGGAGCAAGAACAAACCCCGTTGCAAAAACGCCTCGACCAGTTGGGGCGCACGCTTGGCTGGGCGGCGCTGACAATTAGCGCGCTGGTTTTTGTGTTGGGTTGGCTGCGCGGCACCCCGCCGTTAGAGATGTTCATTATCGCCGTTAGCCTGGCGATTGCGGCTGTGCCCGAAGGTCTGCCCGCTGTAGTGACCATCAGCCTGGCCCTGGGCATGCGCGAGATGATAAAACGCAACGCTCTTATTCGCCGCCTTTCCTCGGTTGAGACGCTTGGCTCGGCTACCGTAATTTGCTCCGATAAAACCGGAACCCTGACTCAAAACGAAATGACCGTCACCCGTGTGGCCGCCGATGGTGAGTTTATCGAAGTTACCGGCAGCGGCTATACACCCAAAGGCGATTTCTTGTGCGCGGGTGAAACTGTCGAGCTGAATGATTATCCCGCCATTCTGACGACCTTGTGGATTGGCGCGTTAAATAACGATGCCGTTCTGGAAGCGCAACCCAGCGAACTAGGCGAGTCCACTCATCGGGTTGTAGGCGACCCCACCGAGGGTGCGCTGCTCGTCGCTGCTGCGAAGGCAGGTGCCATGACCGGGCCGCTGAATCAGGCTTATCCGCGCATTCAGGAAATCCCCTTTGATTCTGAACGCAAACGCATGGTCACGGTGCATACCGTCAACGACCCGAAGCCAGAAGACCTTTCCCCATTTTATGACGACAAGCAGCGTCAGTGGTTTGTGGTGGCCGAAAAGGGCGCCCCCGATGTGGTGCTGCAACAGTGTACGCACTACCAAAATCGCGAAGATCAGGCCGTACCGCTGGATGCTGAGCAACGCCGCCGCATTCTGGAAGCCAACGACAGTATGACAGCAGACGCGTTACGCGTGTTGGGTGTTGCATACCGCATTTCGGATAATTTGGATAATGACAACGACGGCGAATTTCTGGACGATGGCCTGGAAGAGAATTTGATTTTTGTAGGGCTGATTGGTATGATTGACCCCGCCCGACCGGAAGTGCCTCCGGCGCTGGATATTGCCCGCACAGCCGGGATTCGTACGGTGATGATTACTGGCGACTATCCCAATACCGCCCGCGCTATTGCGCAAGATATTGGTTTACTTGGCGAGCGGCATGGGGTTCTCACTGGTAAAGAACTTGATAGGCTGGATGACGCTGCGCTGCAAGAAGCTGTGCGCCATACCGATGTGTTTGCCCGCGTTTCGCCGCAGCACAAGATGCGCGTGGTGCAGGCCTTGCGTGCCAATGGCGAAGTTGTGGCGATGACTGGCGACGGTGTGAACGATGCGCCCTCGATCAAACAGGCCGATATTGGCGTGGCGATGGGTATTACCGGCACCGATGTGACCAAAGAGACCGCCGATATGGTGCTCACGGATGATAATTACGCCAGCATCGTTTCGGCTGTTGAGCAGGGGCGCGTGATTTACAGCAATATTCGCAAATTTGTGTATTATTTGCTCTCGTGCAATCTAGCCGAAATTGCGATTATTTTCCTGGCGACGCTGATGGGGTTGCCCTCCCCCCTGACGGCGATTCAACTCCTGTGGCTGAACCTGATTACCGATGGTGCGCCTGCTCTGGCCCTCGGTGTGGAGCGCGGCGACCCCGATATTATGGATCGTCCCCCTCGTCCCCCTTCCGAGCCGATTATCAATCGCCGTATGAAAATTGGCATTATCGTACAGACGGTTGCCATCACCGCGGTAACGCTGGTCGCATATTTGATCGGCCTGAACCAGTATCCGGGCAATCAAGAGTTGGCCGAGTCGATGGCTTTTGTGGCGCTTTCCTTTTCGGAGTTATTACGCGCTTTCACCGCTCGCTCGGAAGTTTACCCGATTTTGAAAATCGGCCTGTTTACCAACCGCAGTATGAACTGGGCGGTGATTTCCTCGATGGTGTTGCTGCTGGCTGTGATTTACATTCCCTTCTTGCAGCCGGTTTTCGATACCGCTCCTCTGACCTGGGTGCAGTGGCGATATTTGCTCCCGTTGTTATTTGTGCCCGCTTTGGCGGCTGAAGTGACTAAAGTCTTCATGGCGCGGCGCTCGTAGGTCCCAGACTTCGGAGTTCTCCGAGAACTCCGAAGTCTTTCATCCCTCTTCTACAAACTTCCCCCCGTTAATCTGACGCTCCATCAATTTTCGCTCGTGATTGAAGGTCATCTCGACTTCGATGGGGCGATAGCACCGCTGGGTACCGACAATCACCTTGCGGCAAAAATAGGTGTCACTTTGCGCTTTTTTGCCGTAGTGGATGCTGAGGTCATTGTACAGATTGATGCGTGTCTTGATGATCTCGCCGCAGTGATCGCACTGCACATTCAGCCAGTAGACGGGGGTTCGATCAGGAGTGGTGGTCAGGAATTTGGCGATTTTTTTAAAAACGTTCATGGGATTTCCTCACAGACCTCGGAGTTCTCAGCCCCGACGCTCCAGTTTGAGCGTCGGGGCTGAGAACTCCGAGGTCTAGCGCGCTACGCGTAAATCACATACTCGCGCAAAAATTTTTCCAGCGTGTTATAAAAATGCTCAATTGTCTCCGGCTTGCGGAAACCGTGGCCTTCGCCCGCGTAGAGATGATATTCATGCGGCACGCCGTTTTGTTTCAACGCGGCCACAATCGCATCGGATTGGGCTTTGGGCACAACTTTATCGTCTTCGCCCTGGAAGACAATCACCGGGTCTTGAATTTTGTCGGCGAAAAAGAGCGGTGAGCGTTGGCGATACAATTCGGCAGCCTCGGGCAAAGACCCTAACAGCGAATCGGAGTAGCGCTCTTCGAATTTGTGGGTGTCGGCCACCAATGAGAATTGATTGGCAACCCCGTACAGGCACACCCCGGCCTTGAACACGCCCGGATAATCTTCCAGCGCTTTGAGTACGGTGAAGCCTCCGGCGCTGCCGCCCATAATTACCAGGCGGTCATTATCCACGCGGCCTTGTGCCACCAGATGCCGCGCTCCACTGACTGCGTCTTCTACATCATAGATGCCCCAGTTGCCGCGCAACATCTCGCGATATTTACGCCCATAGCCAGTGCTGCCGCGGTAATTGACTTGTAGCACCGCATAGCCGCGCGTGGTGAAGAACTGCGCCTGGGCGTCGAAGCTGGCCCCGCGCTGGCTGGTTGGCCCGCCGTGGATCAAGACCATCAGCGGGGGCAGGCCAACGCCCTCGAATTGTTCATTCTGTGGGACGTAGAACAGACCGTACACATTGCGGCTATCCATGCCAGGCCAGGTGATCGCTTCGGCCCGGGTATAAGTCTCGGTGGGTAAATCTTCGGGGGCAGAACGCCGCCAAACGCGGCATGCACCCGCGGGGTCGGCAGTGATGATCCGCTTGGGGCATAGGTCGCCAGAAGCTATTAGCGCGATGCGCTCCTCGCGCGGATGCACGGCAATCTGCTCCAGCCAGGTATATTCATCCGGTAGGGGAATCTGCATCTCCGCGCCGTTGGTTACATCCACCTGCCACAGGCTGCTGAAACCGTTTTGAATGCGAATACAATAAATGCGTTCACCATCAGGGCTGAAGCCGTAGGTTCTCATGCCCTGCACCCAGGCTGGGATACCATGCTCGGCATCCGCATGAGTCAGTTGGCGCGTTGTCCCGCTTTTTAGGTCATATACATAAATCTGCCACCAGCCGCTCTCGTCGGAGACATAGGCCAAAAAACGCCCATCGGGCGAAAATTGCGGCTGGAAGATTGAAATATTCTCGCTCCCTGCCACCGTTATCGCCTCATCCACCCCATTTTCGACCTGCCAATTTGCAACTTGCAACTTTGTGCCATCCCAGGGCATTCGCGGATGATTCCACGCAATCCAGGCCATCTTTTCGCCGCCTGGATGCCAGCAGGGCTGCATATAAAAATCGTCACCGGAGACCAATTTTGTCGGCCAATTTGCCCCTTCGGTGTCCACAATGGCAAGTGAGTCTTGATGTTCGTAGGTGTGGATGAAGAGCAGGTGCGCGCCATCGGGGGAGATTGCCGGTGAGGCGGCCGCGCCAAACTTGGGGGTGATCGGCTCAGCCGTTCCGCCGCTCTGGGTGGGTTGCCGGTAAATTCGTTTAGATTTGCTCTCGACGAAATACACCGCCCCGCGCCCCGCGCAGAAATCGCCGCCGCCGTAACCCACGCCCGCGCTGGCCGTATAATCGCTATTCAGATCGCGAAACGCTTCGCCATCGGGCGGCTGTACCACGAGTACGCCCCCTGCCCCGCGGCTCTCGCGCCATACCAGCGTACCGTCATCGTCCCAGGCAATATCGCTGATGCTTAGCCCCGCGCCAATGCGCTGAGGGCTGATCGGACTGGGCCACAGGCCGAATTGTTTTCTTGTTTTCATAGGGAACTCCTGTTCATTCACCCTATCTTATCATCACTTATTGTTCAACCACTGCCCGATTTCATTCAATAGGTTCGATAATTGGTTTTGTAGTGAACGTGTTGATGCGAATGGTAATCGTATGATGTATACTCTTGCCATGTGGTAGCCTCCAAACGATGTGCTGCCATTACCCTGTAAAGCACGCGCCACAAAGATTCTTCACCCCCTTCGGGGGTTCAGAATGACACTTTTTCTGGACTATTTGT
>JACNJM010000147.1 GCA_014382605.1 Anaerolineae bacterium | reverse complement strand
GTAACGCGAATCGTTGTCAGCACTGGCTCAGTTTTGAGCGAAATCTCAGGAATTTTTCGCCGTTGGCTTAAAATGACAGCCCTAAATAAATTCTTACGGGAGTAGTGAACGAATGAAGTTTGCCCGAATTTTTGTTGGAATATTCTTCATAATTTTGCTGATTGGCTTGGCTGGATGCAGTGGCGCAGACGCAGAGCGCGCCGCGGCGACTCAACCTCCGGAGGCAGCACCAACTTCTTTACCCACAGAGCCTCCCCCACCCACAGCCACGCCGCTCCCCTCCGTGGGAGTGCTGTTTGCCCCTGAGAGCGCCGATCCAGCCTTGGTGGAAGCCCTCAATACGCATCTGACACAGGCTATCCCCACAGCCGGATTGCGCTATCAGATGCGCCCCACACTGTCTGCCGAGAGCATCCAGGCCGATGATATTCAGTGGGTGGTCGCGTTGCCCCCTGCGCCCGATCTGGCGGCATGGGCCGCGGCGGCGCCGGAAACGCGTTTTCTGGCTGTTGGCGTAAATGGCATTGAAACTGCCTCAAATATCAGCATGATCGGCGCTGATGGCGGGCGCTTCGATCAGCAAGGCTTTTTAGCCGGATATATCGCCGCCATGCTTACCCCCGATTGGCGCGTGGGGGTCATCAGTGTGGCGGATACTGAAGCCGGACAATTGGCGCGGCGCAGCTTTTTAACCGGCGCAAAATTTTATTGTGGTGCGTGTTCGCCTACTTACCCGCCTTTTTTGGAGTACCCCTTATACTATCAAGTGAATGCGGGCGCGGATGCTGCCGAATGGCAAATCGCGGCCGATTTTTTATTGCAGCGCAATGTGGAGATGATCTATCTCGGCCCCGGGGCTGGGGATGAGAACCTGATGCGCTATATCGCTCAGGCAGGCGCGCGGATGATTGGCGCGAGCCTGCCCCCCGAAGATGTGCGCGCATCCTGGGTGGCTTCACTCACATTTTCCCCTCTTGAAGCTTATTATAATTTTTGGCCTGAGTTTGCCGCCGGAGTCAATGGGCAAGCTGTGGATGTATCGCTGGCCTTCAGCGAGATCAACCCCGATTGGCTGAGCATGGGGCGTTTGCACAGCGTCGAAGAAATGTATGCCGAAATCCGAAGCGGAACGATTGAATTGATGGCAGAAAATATTCCGTAGTATTTTTGGTATTTTTTACGTATAGCCATTTTTTTTGCGCGTCCGTTTCCGAGCTTGTGCAGCCCAAATAGGCGAGGTACTCATCCTTTTTCAGAATCCCCATGATATAATCACCCGATATTCAGTCAAAATTTATTGAGACATGATGAGGTATCTATGGCGCCGATTCTTGAATTACGTGGAATTACCAAACGGTTTCCTGGCGTGCTGGCAAACGATCATATTGATCTCACGCTAGAAAAGGGAGAGATCCACGCCTTGCTGGGGGAAAACGGAGCAGGAAAATCCACCCTGATGAATATTCTATATGGCCTGTATGCGCCCGACGAGGGCGAAGTTTTTGTTAACGGGCAGAAAATTGTTGTCACATCACCGCGTGATGCCATCGCGGCCGGCGTGGGGATGGTGCACCAGCACTTTATGCTCATTCCTGTGTTTACTGTGACCGAAAATGTGATGCTGGGCGACGAAAGCTTGCGCATGGGTGGATTGCTGGATCGCCGTTCGGCGGCCAAGCGCATTCGCGAGATTTCGGAACAATACCGGCTCGAGGTGAACCCGAACGCATATGTGAAAGATCTGCCTGTGGGCGTGCAGCAGCGCGTCGAAATTATCAAGCTGCTCTACCGCGAGGCAGATATTTTGATCCTGGATGAACCGACTGCTGTCCTCACACCTCAGGAAGTAGACGAACTATTCACGATCATGCGCTCATTAGTGGAGAGCGGCAAATCGATTATTTTTATTACCCACAAATTGCGCGAAGTACTCGAATTCGCTGACCGCATCTCCGTGATTCGCGGCGGCAAGATGGTAGGTTCGACTCTGCCACAAGCAGCCGACCAAAATTCGCTGGCTGCCATGATGGTTGGGCGAGCGGTTGATCTGCACGTCGAAAAACAGCCCGCAGATCCGCAAGAAGTGGTCCTCGAAGTAGAAGATATTGTTGTCCTCGACGAGACAGATCAAGTCATGGTCAAGAACGTCTCCTTTGATGTGCGTGCCGGAGAAATTTTGGGCGTGGCCGGTGTGCAGGGAAATGGGCAGACCGAACTGGTCAGGGCATTGACCGGATTGGCGCATCCTGTGAGCGGCGAAATTACTCTGCTGGGGGAATCGATTGCCAAAGCTTCGCCACGTACCATCACCGAGTTGGGGTCGGCGCACATCCCTGAAGACCGCCAGAAAGACGGCCTGGTGCTGACCGCGCCAATTGCGGATAATCTGGTGCTGAACACCTATTATCTGGAGCCATATGCCAAAGGAATTTTTTTACAACATGAAACTGTGTTGAAATCAGCGGACGAAATTGTCTCAAATTTTGATGTGCGCACACCAAGCTCTTTGATCCCGGTAGGTTCGTTATCGGGCGGGAATCAGCAAAAAGTGATTGTGGGACGCGAATTTTCCCGCCCGATCAAGTTCCTGGTAGCCGCACAACCAACCCGCGGCCTGGATGTTGGCTCGATTGAATATATCCACAGCCGGTTGATTGAAAAACGCGATTCGGGGTGCGCTGTTTTGCTGGTTTCAACGGAGCTTGACGAGGTTATGGAACTCTCGGATCGCATCGCTGTCATGTATCGTGGTGAGATCATCGCCATTGTAGACGCGCAAGCTGTTACCAAAGAACAAGTCGGCCTGCTGATGGCGGGTGTTGTCGAGGAAAAATTGACCGCATAAAAAATTCCACCACAAAGGCTCGAAGACACAAAGATATGCAAAATATTTTCTTCGAGCCTTTGCCGTCTCGCACCGGCGTGCTTGCGGCACGAACGGTGTGCCTTCGTGGTAAGTATTTTGAGGAATAATCTATGACCAATAAAGAAAGCGAACAACCCATGAAGAAAGATAGCGGCAAAATCTTTCTTGAAGAGTTGTCAAAAAGTCCTCTGACCGTCACGATTTTGGCAATTCTTACCGGATTGCTGCTGGGCGGGTTGCTGGTTGCCATCACGACCGAAGAAGCGTATGCCGCGTTTTCTTCCTCGCCCTGGGAAGCAATCAAAATTGGCGCCAATGCTGCCTGGAAAACTTATCAGGCTTTATTTACCGGCTCGGTAGGCAACCCGGCCAAGATCGTGGCCGCCTTTCAGGGCGGCGATGCTGAAGAAATACGCCGGGCAATCAACCCGTTTTTTGAGAGTTTGGTGGCTTCCACGCCTTATATTTTCGCCGGTCTGGCAGTTGCGCTGGGCTTTCGGGTAGGCTTGTTCAATATCGGCGCGGAAGGCCAGATTTTCATTGGCGCAACCACCACCGTGATCGCGGCTATCTTCCTCAAAGGATTACCCGCCATCATCCATGTGCCGATTTCGCTGCTGGCGGGTTTTATCGGCGGCGGTTTGTGGGGTTTTATCCCTGGCTGGCTCAAAGCGCAGACCGGTGGGCACGAGGTCATCAACACGATCATGATGAATTATATTGCCTTCCGCCTGAGCGAATTTTTGCTACGCGGCCCGTTGAAAGACCCCGATGGCTATACCCCGGTCAGCGCTGATATTCAGGATTCGGCTAAACTTTTCCGCTTTTTTGAGAATCCCATTCGTTTCCACATTGGCTTTTTCATCGCCTTGTTTTTCGCTTTTTTGGTGTACTGGCTGCTGTTTAAAACCACCTGGGGCTTCACGCTGCGCACGGTGGGGTCAAACCCGCGGGCTGCCAAATATGCCGGGATGAGCATCATGAAAAGCACCGTCATTGCCATGTTCTTGTCAGGCGGGCTGGCGGGCCTGGCAGGCGCCAACGAAGTCCTGGGCGTCAACCACAACCTGGCGGTAGCCTTCTCGTCGGGTTATGGCTTCGATGCCATTGCCCTGGCTTTGCTCGGCAAGAGCAATCCATTGGGCGTGGTGCTGGCAGCCATTATGTTTGGCTTTTTGCGCAATGGCGCTATTCAAATGCAACTCACGGCGGGCATCCCGATTGACATCATCTCGGTTTTGCAAGCCGCAATTCTGGCTTTCATTGCTGCACCGGCGATTATCCGCACCATGTATCGATTGAAAGAACCCGATATGGATTTGGATGCTGTTACACTCCGCGGCTGGGGAGGCAACTAATCATGGCAACTGCAACGAACAATTTTGAATATATTTCTCCGACTCGGCGGCGGGTGATGGGAATCCTTTTCCTGTCCCTGGGCATTTTACTGTGGATCATGTTTGGCCGCGGTATCGGTGGGGAGGCGCTGACTACCTTCAGGTTGACTCCTGGAGGCTCGGCGCAGGAACTTCCCGATTGGGTTTTCAGCAGCCAGAATATGCTCAATATGCTTTCTGTGTTGAGTATCGCAATGGGCGGCTATCAGCTTGCCCGCGGCTTTGGCAAACGCACCACACTCATGCTGGGTCTGGCAGCCGCCATGTTTATTTTTGGTTTTCTGAGTTGGGCCACATCGGGTGGAACGCTCAATTTGGCAGGACTGTTCCGCAGCGCCCTGGTCAAGGCGGTACCCCTGACAATTGGCGCCCTCTCCGGGGTTTTGTGTGAGCGCTCTGGTGTGGTCAACATCGCCATCGAAGGAATGATGCTTACCGGAGCCTTTGTCGGCGCGTTTGTTGGCAGCGTAACCAATATTTGGATCGGCCTCTTCGCCGCGGTGCTTTCGGGCGGTCTGCTGGCCTGGATATTGGCAGTACTCTCGATCAAATACAAAACCGATCAGATCATTGCCGGAACGGTGATTAATATCTTCGCTACGGGGATTACATCGTTCCTGTCTGCCAAGTTTTTGCAGCGTTACCAGCATCTCAACGATCCGGGGCGCTTCCCGACGATTGAAGTTCCTGTGCTTTCTAAAATTCCCTTCATCGGACCAATCATGTTCCAGCACAATATGTTTGTGTACGCGCTGTATATCTTCCTGATCGTGCTGACGGTTGGCCTGTATTACACGCGCTGGGGTTTGCGCACGCGTTCCGTGGGTGAACATCCCAAAGCGGCTGACACGTTGGGGATTAATGTCTTCCGCACCCGCTATATTTCGGTCATCCTGGGCGGAATGATGGCCGGATTTGGCGGGGCCTATTTTACTCTCGGCTCGGTAGGCCGCTTCGACGAAGTGATGACTGCCGGGCGCGGTTTTATCGGTTTGGCTGCGATGATCTTCGGCAATTGGAATCCCATCGGGTCGTTTGGCGCGGGCTTGTTGTTTGGTTTCTTTGATGCGCTTGCCGCCAAGATCGCTATTCTGAGGGTGCCAATTCCGTCCGAAATTATGTTGATGTTCCCCTATATTGCCACAATGGTGGCGCTGGCCGGGGTGGTTGGCCGCGGCCAGATGCCCGCTGCAGATGGTCAGCCTTACGAGAAAGAGTAAAACAAAAAAAGAGAGCCTGCATTCACAGGCTCTCTTTTTTTGTAGCTATTTACCGAAGGGGGTACTTGCCGAATTCTTCCACGGCGTCTACCGTTGCTAATACATTTTCCGGGGGTACATCGTTCATCACCGTGTGCACAGATGCCAGCATATAGCCGCCGTCGGGGCCAAGGTGTTCGATCACGCGTTTGACTTCCTGGCGCACTTCTTCGGGTGTGCCGTAGGGCAAAATTTTGTGGGTGTCGATCGCGCCGCAGAGTACCAGATTCTTGCCAGCCCTTTGTTTCACTCGCGCCAAATCTGACATTTTGCCCGCTGAGGTTTGAATCGGGTTGAGAATATCGACCCCTATCTCGATGAAATCGTCCACCAGGGGCAAGACATCGCCATCGGTGTGGAAGAATATTTTGGCATCAGTGCGCGCTTTGATGAACTGAATCAGATCGGCATGTAACGGCTTGAGCAGTTCGCGATACATCTTCGGAGAGATGAGCAGGCTCTCCTGCGTCCCCAGATCATCGCCGATTTTGATAATATCTACATTATTGCCCAATTCAACCAGGAAAGGTTCCATGAGTTCTTTGCACACTTCCGTGATTTTAGTTAGCAGGGCTTTGGCGAAATCGGGGTACATAGCCATGTTGAGTAGAAAAACATCCATGCCCTGCATGGCGTGCGCCCGCTCAAAGGGGAAGAGCAGCCACGGAGTCGCCAGGATAGCGTGCTGGTTTTGCTCGGCCAGTTTGCGCGCCTGCTCTTTGACATGCGCAACGCGGGTGGGGTCGCTCATATCGGGCCAGCCGGTGTAGTTTTCAATATCTTCGATGGCTTTTGCCTCGGGGATTGGATGCACGCCGGGATACCAGTAGCCCTCTTCAACTTCGCGCTGCCCGCTGCCCCATGAGTCGATGCAATCGCTGTGCGGCGGGCGGTTGTGGTTGCGCTGGCGCACCGTTTCCGGCTCCAGATCGCGCACGCCGCGCACATCGCTGCGCAGCCGTTGCATAGTAGCCTCGTCGATTTTTGCAGTACCCAATTCCGGCCAATCATAGATATACTCATTCGGGGCTTCCACACCGATCAGTTCTTTGATGCCTTTGTAGGTGTGCATTTTGATGCCGGTGGCATTGCTCTCGCCGATGACAATCGGCACGCGGTCGGGTATTTCATGATTTATGCAGGCTAAAACGCGCTCGCGTGAACTCATGCTCATAGAATTTTGCTCCTAATTCGTCGGGGTGTGGTTTACCCTTCTAAATCTTCAGGCGAAAGCCCCAGGGCTTTCAATATTAGCCAAAGCGGACGGTCGTTCATTTCTGTAAATATGCGTTGGGCGCGCACATAAGCGGTTTTCTTTTCTTGCGGGGAAAAAATGCCTGGTTTTTTGATTTGGCTGAGGTAGCGGACAGCCCCATCTGGTGTGCCATCGCTGCCATCGAGGGCGCGCCTGGTATATTCGATGAGAAATTGTTTATAGCGTTCTTGATTCATAGTTGCGTGAAGGCCTCCGAGATTTTTTGCAAGATGGCAGTAAAAGGTAATGTTATTTTTGCAAATGAATGTGGATAATCGCTAAGCGTTTAAAATCTCGGAGGCTTGGTGATGTTATTTAAATTTTTCCAAGCAATTTAATCTCTGGCCAGATAAAGGGCAGGGTGAGTATTGCTCCGAAACCCATCACAGCCAGGGTACTCAATGCATGCAAACTGGTAGACAGGCTATCGAGCGGAAGTAGGTTTTGTACTATATAAACCAGCCCACCACTGACCAAGGATACCACAACCACGCGTAGCAAAGGTTTTGCCAAACGCAGCCAATACGCCAGCGATTTTTCCTGTAGCCATAATAATGCCAGCGCCTCGATGGTGAAAACCAGCGTATTCGCCAGCCCGATACCGGGCGCGCCGAGCTGACGGGAGAGTATCAGCCCGGTAAAAATAAATGCGAATGCAGTAATTGAGGATGTCATCAGGGGCACAAGCGCGTTCTGGCGGGCATAAAAGGCGCGTGCAGCCACTTCGAGTAGTGAATGCCCCACCAGCCCGGCCATATAGGCGCGCACTGTCCAGGCCACGAGTTCGCTTCCGGCGGGGTCAAAGCCGAGGATGCCGATCAGCGGGCGGATGCCAATCGACAGCAATACCGCGCTGGGGATTGTCAATGCCAGAATGGTGCGCACAGTGGCTTCCAGCGCGGTGCGGAAAGCTTCTCTTTCACCGCGGGCGCTGTGTTCGGAGAGTGTGGGTAACAAAGCGGTTCCAATTGCTGTGCCGATCAGCGACTCAGGCACTTGCATAAACAACCAGCCATACACCAGCGCGGTGACAGCTCCGGCAGGCAGAGCGGAGGCGAAATTGTCTTGCGCCAGAAAAATTACCTGGATGAAAAAAACCGTGCCGATGCGCGGCAGCATCAGGCGGATGACTTGCTGGACATGGGGGTTGTTAAACTCTATGCGCGGCGTCCAGCGGAATTGAAAGTGAATCAGTCCCGGAATTTGCACCAGGAAGAACAGCAGCGCACCGAGAACAGTCCCATACACTAGGCCATGAATTCCCAAACCCAGAGCCGGGAGCGTGATCCCCCCCAGGGTGAAGCCCTCCGTGGGGGCGAGAATCAGCACCCCAACCAACATGCCCACATCATACATGCTGGGCGCCAACGCGGGCAGCAAAAAATGCTGGTTAGCTTGCAATCCGGCGATCATCAATCCGCTCATCGAAAAGAGCAATGTGGCAAATAGATTGATGCGCATCAACTCGATGACCAGATTTTGTTGCTCAATGCTGAAATGCGGTGCAACCCCCCACCAGGAGGTTACAATGGCCGGCGCGAACAGACCGATCAGCAGCGACAGCCCGGCAGTTGCCAGAAAGAGCAGATTGCCAATGCGCGAGAAGAGGCCCCAGGCCGCGGTTTTTCCATTTTTCTCGAGTTGTTGGCTGAGCACGGGAATCAAGGCCATCGCCAACGCCCCGCCAGAGATCAGCGCAAAGAGCAGGTCGGGGTAATTATTGGCGGCGTTGAAGGCATCAATTTCGGCAGAGAGGCCGAATGTACGGGCGATGACGACCTGGCGCACAAAACCAAGCGCTTTTTCGAGGGCGAAGAAAACGCCTACAATGAGGGTTGAGCGGGCAACATGTTTCATAATGCGCCAAGTATAGCATGTTGAGGCTTGGCCGGGTGGTATAATCAGCGGCATCTTTTCTGGTCAGGAGATTATTCTTTGATGTCAAAAGTAGCCATTGTTACCGACCGCTCAGGCAAGCACACAGACAGCGCAAAGCCTGGCACACTTGTGTTGACCCTGGTACGGTTGCGTTGGCGGATAGGCTCGCAGAATAGGAGTAAAGTATGGCTCGTAAGGAATTAGGTCATATTGAATTGCAATGGCGTTGCCCGAATTGCGATAATCGCAACCTCGGACGGGAGAAAACCTGTACGATGTGTGGCGCGCCTCAGCCCGAAGATGTCCAGTTTGAGCAGGTTGCGCAACAGGAAATCATCGCAGACGAAGCTCTAATTAAACAAGCCAAGGCAGGCCCCGATATTCATTGTGCCTATTGTGGTACGCGCAACGTGAGCGCCGCCGAGACCTGCATCCACTGCGGCGCGGATATTTCGGAGGGTACGAAACGACAAACCGGCCGCGTGCTTGGCGCGTATCAGCGCGGCCCTGTGCAGACGGTTGCTTGTGATGCTTGTGGCGCAGAAAATCCTGCCACAGCCGGTCAGTGTGGTGAGTGTGGCGCTCCGCTGAAAGCTGCTGTTCTGCCCGGAATGCCTCAGCAAGTTGCCGCTGCTTCCGTCGCGGAGCGCAAAAAGAAACCAGTCGCCCTGATTGTAGTGGGTGTACTGATTTGTTTGGGCATGGCCGTCGTGGCGCTGTTATCCATGCGTTCCAGTAGTGTTAGCGGAGTCGTTCAGCAGGTACAGTGGGAGCGCTCAATCAATATTGAAGCTTTCGGCCCGGTGGAGCGCAGCGCCTGGCACGATGAGCTGCCGGTAGACGCTGAGGATATTTCTTGTGCCCAAGAATATCGCTACACAAGTTCTACGCCAACTGATAATTCTAAAGAAATTTGTGGCACACCCTACACCGTCGATTCGGGGAGTGGTTTTGCCGAAGTCGTGCAAGACTGTGAATACCAGGTTTATGATGATTATTGTTCCTACACGGTGCAGGATTGGTCGTATGCCGACAAAATTGTTGCAAGCGGCTCAAATCTCAACGCCGAATGGCCGTCCCCCGGCCTGAGCAACGATCAACGTTTGGGCGACCAACGCAGCGAAACGTATAGCGTTGTATTCCAAACCGATGATGGTGCGTATACCTATACCCCTGAAGATTTTGCAGAATACCAGCGCTATCAACCCGGGAGCGCCTGGACGCTGGATATAAATACGTTTGGTGTTGTGCTATCCGTACAGCCATAGTGTTGCTATTTTTTGCATCTTGGTGTAAAATCCTGCCGCACTTGCTCTCGTAGCTCAGTGGATAGAGCACTTGGTTGCGGACTAAGGGGTCGCGCGTTCGAGTCGCGCCGAGAGCGCCAGAAAGGACGGAGAAATCCGTCCTTTTTTGTTGGTAAGCTCAAGAGCGTTTAAAGCCAGCCAAGCCAAAATAATCTCCCCGCAACTTATCGATCACCATCGGGTTATATCTAAAGCTATATTTGCCCCTTCGTTTTTGTTAAGGGTTTTTGCTACGCGGCGAAAATCCAAGTGAGTAATTATCTATTGGAGAGAAAAAATATGTCGAAAGTTGCAGTTGTGACCGATAGTACCGCTTATCTTCCGAAAGACCTGGTTGAAAAATATAATATGACGGTTGTTCCCCTGACAGTGATTTGGGGAGAGGAAACCTACCGTGATGATATTGATATTACCCCTACGCAGTTTTATACCCGTCTCGAAACTGCAGATGTGATGCCAACTACATCCCAGGCCACGATCCAGGATTTCAAAGAAGCTTACGAGCGTTTACATAGCGAGGGTTATGAAATTCTGTCGGTTTTGATTTCATCTAAATTATCAGGGACGATTTCTTCAGCCGAGCAGGCGTATAAAATGGTGCCCGATGCTACGATTGAAATCTTCGACTCGGAAACAACGGCGATGGCGCTGGGTTTCCAGGCTTTGGCTGCGGCCCGTGCTGCGGCAGAAGGCGCCGATTTAGCGGCGTGTAAAGCGGCTGCAGCAGATGTCCGTAGCCGATCTGGCGTTATTTTTGCAGTGGACACGCTTGAATTTCTGCATCGCGGTGGACGGATTGGTGGAGCTTCACGATTTTTGGGAACTGCACTAAAACTTAAGCCATTGTTGGAAGTTACGAATGGTGTAATTGAACCCGTAGACAAAGTTCGCACCAAGCGCAAAGCGCATGAGCGCCTGATTGAAGTTATCAGCGAGCGGGTTGCTGGGAAGAAGAATATTCGTCTGGCAACTTTACATGCCAACTCCAGCGAAGATGCCAATCGGGTCTTGGATGATGCCAGCGCAAGGATGAGTGCGATTGAAGCCATTCGTTCAGAAGTCAGCCCGGTGATCGGCACTCACGTTGGCCCCGGCACTGTAGGTTTGGCGTATACATACGAAGATTGAAGAATGTTGGGCGCCTTCTCCAATGCGCATCACTGAGATATCATCGGGTATCTGAAATGCGTATTGGATATATTATTCTCTGAGTCTTTGAAAGTGAGGTGGTATGTCAAACGTAGCCATTATTACCGATAGTACAGCCTATTTGCCCGACGAGATGGTTGAAAAATATGGCATCTCGGTTGCGCCTCAGGTTTTGATTTGGGGCGAAGAAACCCTGCGCGATGGGATAGATATTCAGCCTGCCGAATTCTACAACCGCCTGAGTACCGCTGATATTATGCCAACGACTTCTCAGGTTGCAGTAAAAGATTTCAAGGAACTTTATGAGAAATTGTTGGGGCAGGGTAAAGACATTCTGGCGATTTTAGTATCCGATAAGCTTTCGGGCACGATTGGTTCCGCGACGCAGGCTCTGGAATTTTTCCCCGATGAAAATATTGAAATTATCAATTCGCAGGGCGTTGCCATGATGCTGGGCTTTGTCGTTCTCGAGGTGGCGCGCGCAGCTGAGAAGGGGGCTTCGCTGGCTGAATGTAAGACGCTGGCTGAAAACCTCAAACAGCGCACGGGGGTGGTCTTTGCCGTGGATACATTAGAATTTCTACATCGTGGCGGGCGCATCGGTGGGGCCTCGCGTTTTCTGGGCACAGCTTTGCAGTTAAAGCCTATTTTGGAAGTGCGCCATGGCCGCGTGGAAGCTATCGAGCGCGTACGCACCAAGACCAAGGCGCATAACCGCCTGATCGAAATTTTGGCAGAACGCACCCGGGACGGGGAAACAATTAAGCTGGCAACACTGCACGCTTCGGCGCATGAAGATGCCAAAGCCTTGTTGGAAGCTGCTCAGGCACACTTGGGCAATGTGGATGAAACGATTTTCTCTGAAGTCAGCCCGGTGGTTGGAACCCATGCAGGCCCGGGCACGGTAGGACTGGCTTATTTGATCAACTAGCTGGAATCGCGTATCAACGCAGACATGGCCGCAGGCAACGCCTGCGGCCATGTCTGCGTTTTGAAAGTTTTGACGCTTCACATAAACCGTGGTACGCTAATGCCCGATTAGTTTGGCCTGAGTTTTCCATTGAAGTTGAGTAGTTTTGTTTGAGAGTGTTGTCATGACGAAAATCCGTGATTTGCCATTATTAGCAATCCTTCCCGCTGATAAATTGATTCTCCACGAATACCACGACCCGCAGCGAACCCCACCGATTGCACGCGCGATCAGAGAAAGTGGCACACTGCGCAATCCCCCCATCGTAGTGCCATTGCGCGATGAAACCAACTCCTACATGGTGCTCGATGGAGCTAATCGAGTCACAGCCATTCAAAGCCTCGGGATTGAGCATATCGTTGTGCAGGTTGTCCCGGCAGATGATCCCGGCCTTGGGTTGACGCCCTGGCATCATGTGGTGTGGGGGCCTTCTTCTTCGGATTTGGTTGACTGGATGCTGGCGTTGCCGGAGGTGATTGTGAAACCTGGGGATAGCGACATGATGACACATTATCCCCAAAGTTTGCATACACTAGCTGTCATCAGTTGCCCAAATAACGAATATTATCAACTACTCACCTCACATCATAAATTGCTCCAGCGGATGCAGACCCTCAACCGGGTGGTGGATGCCTATAAAGACCGCGCCACCCTTGACCGCACACTCATCACCGATATGGAATCGCTCGAAAAAATCTACCCACATCTGAGTGGTTTGGTCATGCTGCCTCAATTCCGTATTGATGAAATTCTTTATATTGTCAGCGAAGGCTACTTAATGCCCCCAGGAAGCACGCGGTTTACGATCTCGCCGCGCGTATTGCATCTTAATTTTCCGCTTGCAGAACTCGCCGAGGATAAATCACTGGAAGATAAGAATATTGCCTTGCAAGCCTGGATGAATGCGCGTCTGGCCGCCAAACGGGTGCGTTACTACGCCGAATCAACGTACCTTTTTGACGAGTAGATGGATTTTTAACGCAAAAGCGCGGAGATGCAAAAAAGTTGAACCCCTTGCGCTTCGCTTTTAAGGATTTAAAATAATGGACATCTTCTTTACAGACCCTTCTGATGTGCCTTTGCCCCCGGACGAAGTGCGTATTCGCGAGTTTCGTGCCGATCCCTGGCCAGATGGTCGTCGGGTGAAGATTTATCTGGAAGTGACATCCTTTCAGCGGCGTCCCAGCGGGGAAGTAATCGTTCGTGACGCTTTTGGCAATATGGTCGCCAATGCCAATATTATTGAGACGATTGACCCGAAAATGGAAATCACCATGCACCTGCGCGGCGAAACGCCTCATGGCATTTATAACGCCACAGTGCAACTTTTCTATATTCAAGAAATCGAAGACGAAGTTCAGGAAGAAGGCACACTGATACGCCCGGAACGCATTGATGTTGATTTCGCCGAAACCAGTTTTGAAATTAGTTAACCTGCTGGCGGGCATCGTTTTATTCTTGTCTGCTTGCGCGCCGGCTCCACCCGCGAATATGGTAGAAATCCCTGCCGGGTGGTTTACGATGGGGCAAGATAATGCGCGCCGATCAAACCGCCCCCAGCACCAGATTTATCTGGATGCTTTCTGGATGGATCGCACAGAAGTGACCAACGCTGCTTTTGATGAATTTGTAGCTCAAACTGGTTTTCAGCCTCGTCGCGAATGGGATGACTCGCTGAGTAAAACGCACGGCGACGAGCCAGTGATGGCGATCCTGTGGAATGAGGCTGCGGCCTATTGTGAATGGATGGGCAAACGCTTGCCAACAGAGGCCGAGTGGGAAAAAGCCGCCCGCAGCACGGATGGCCGCACCTATCCCTGGGGCGATACCTGGGATTCTCGCAAGGCTAATACTGTCGAAGGCGCGCAAGGTGGCGTGCTTTCGGTAGGCAGTTTCGCTACTGGGAGCAGCCCCTATGGTGTTATGGATATGTGCGGCAATGTTGCCGAGTGGGTCAATGATTATTTTGCCTTCGACTACTATACTCGCACCCCCAGCCACAACCCTGGCGGCCCTGACCAAATTCTCGATCATGGATTGCGCGGTGGTTCCTGGGCTGACCCTGCAGAGTTCGCGACTACATTTTTTCGGAATTCATCCCATTCGGTATTGCCCAATCCGCGGGTGGGCTTCCGCTGCGCCCAGGATTTCGAAAATTAGTCACGCCAGATAATCGCCAGATTTTCCAATACCCCCCACGATTCCAGAAAGCGCTCAATCGAGCGTGTATATACATCTTTGCCATCGGCAATCCATACCTGATGGTCGTCAAACCCTGTTACCACAACGGTATGCTCATAGCGGGCTACCGTAATTTCTGAACCATCACTGGCCGTATATGCCACCGGAGTGCCGCGGGCCACATGCCCTACCACCCAAACGATCACCGGATGCCCGGCGTAGATTTCACTTTTCAAACTTTCCCAACTCATATTGTGCATCGCCCAGGCCGAAGCGCCATAAACCCGTAACAGGTGCGCCACAGGTTCTGGGTGGATGCCATACGGCTCAGGCGGAACCCGCCCCCAATTGCCCTCGACATCGCCCACAAAACCGCTCTGTGGATTGTCTGAAACCGGCAATTGAGATTGGAAAGCCAGTTCATCAATCTGGATGCCGAAAAAAGCCGCCCAGTCTGTGGCTGCGCTGGCCTCACAACTTAGCGGGAGCGCTTGTTTGTCGCCCACAAAGCCTTCAATTTTCGAGTTGGGCGGCGGGGTGGGTGAGACATAGCGCGTGGGGATGGGAATTGGCGTGTGAGATGCTGTCGGAGAAAGAGATGGCAGAATGCGGCGCGTGGCTGTGGGTGGGGGTAGCGGAGTGAGGGTAGGTTGTGCCTTCGCGGGTGTGGCTGTGCCCGTGGCGCTGGGAGACGGGCTGAGAGTAGGGGTGCTGGTATGGGCGAAAGCCTGCACCGTAGAATAACCATCCATAAAGATAAAGAATGCCCATCCCAGAAATCCCCCTAGAGCCAGAGTCAGTATTCCGACGAACAGCCATCCCAATGCAGCTCCCGCCCCGGATTTGGGTTTCCTCGCCGGGGCCGCACGCCGTCGTTCCTGCCTATTCATCCCAGATCACCGCCATATTCCCCAAGACAGCCCACGAATCGAGAAAATCTTTCACCGAGCGCTGATAGACCCAATCGCCATCCAAAACGGTTACGCGGGTTTCATCATAGCCAATCACGATCACGGTATGCTCGAAACGCGCCACAATGGTTTGGGCGCCATCGGCAGATGTATACGCCACCGGCGTGCCAAGCGCCACACGCCCAATGATCCACACGATGACCGGTTGCCCGGCAGCGATCTCGCTGCGCAGCGCATCCCAGCTCAGACCGGTTATAGCATCGGCTTTGAGGCCATAAGCCCGCAAGAGCTGTGCTACGGGGCTGGCATGCACGCCATAATCCGATGGCGGAACCTGCCCCCAGGGAGCGTAAACATTGCCCACAAAGCCCTTGTTGGGGTTGTCGGAAAGCGGCAGGCCGTTGAAGAAGGCCAACTCATCAATGGGTGTACCAAAATAAGCTGCCCAATCTACCGCAGAACGGGCTTCGCAATCCAGCGAGAGTGCAGGCCAGCGGCCAGAAATTCCAGAGATGGCGGCGGCATTCGGAATGCTTGGCGTGAGTGTGGGGAGTGGAGTTTCGGTGAAGGTGGCGGTTGGCGTGCTGCTGGGGGTTATAGATGCGGTCGGGGTGAACGTGTTCGGTTGAAAGGGCGTTGTTGTGGGTGGAGCAGGGGTTGCAGAGAGGGTGGGGGGCTGGGTATCTGTAGGGGATTGTGCAATCGTGGCTGTTGAAACTTGCGCCAGTGTACGCGCTAAAAGCCCGCTGCGCCCCAGGGCGACAAAAAGCAGCCAGAATACCAAACCAGCGGCAACGCCTAACAAACTAAAATACACTTGTTTCATATTTGGTCTAGTATACCTAAAAAGATGGCTGTGCGGGGCTCTTTGCGCCCCGCACAGCCATCTTTTTAGGTATTTTCTGGCCGCCGCTTATTTTACAGCCAGCACTTGTCCCTGTGTGGCGCGCAATAAATCATCGGGAGTCAGGCGAAAAACGGCGTTGGGGGTTCCGGCGGCCGCCCAAATTTCTTCAAACTGGAACAGGTCTTCGTCAATGAAGGTGCGGATTTTAGCTTGATGTCCTACTGGCGGTACGCCGCCGATCACAAAACCAGTTTGTGCGCGCACAAAAGCGGCATCGGCTTTGCCAATTTTTTCGCCAACACGGCTGGCGAGAAGTTTTTCATCCACGCGGTTGACCCCGCTGGCAATCACCAGCAGCGCCTTGTCGGATGCTTTGAGTCGAAAAATTAATGATTTGGCAATTTGTGCCACCGTGCAGCCTATCGACGAGGCGGCATCTGCCGCGGTGCGCGTGCTGCCGGGCAATTCGACAACGTGTAGATTGAGGCCAATTTCGGTAAGCGCATCTTGTACGCGTTGGGCGCTGGCGCTGAGGGGTGTTAAAGGCATAGGTTTTGAATGGGAATATTATTCTTCTGTTGCGGCCTGGGCTTCTACAACAATATCGATGAAAAAGCTTACTCCAAAGGGAGAGCCATCAGGGGCGAAGGCCTGCCAGGCGCTACGGTATGCGCCGGGTTCATCGGGGGCAGTAAAGTGCATCTGGATTTCGGCGTCGGTGCCGCTCAGGGCCGGGTAAAGCGCCCGGGGCGAGGGCGCGTCCATAATTGGGCCAGCTACCAGCCGAACTTCATATTCCGTATTCCAATTGCAGGTTCCGCTATTGTGTACTTTCCAGCGTTTGTCGAGACCCTCTCCTGGTGCAACAACGGTTCCATCTTCAATGCTCAGGTCTTCAAGGAACTGCAAATTATTGCTGCAAACGGGTGTGGGCGTGGGCAAACTGACTGCCGTAAGTTTGGCGGCTTCTGTGGCTTGAAATTCCAGAATTGCGGGGTCAACCGTCGGGGGTTTGTATACATCGAGTGTTGGAGTGCCGCGCGTATCTTCCGCGCGGCACCCTGTTATCATCAGTGTGATGAGCAAGCTGAGCAATACCCAATGACGATTGATTATCACGGCTATTCTTCCATGATGTCTTCATCATCTGCAATATGCGCCGGGATTTTGCCTTCCAGCGAAGATTGGCGAATCAGGGTTTCGATCTCCATGAGCAGATCGGGGTTATCACGCAGGAATTCTTTGGCATTTTCGCGCCCCTGTGCCAGGCGCAAGTCGCCATACGAATAGTATGAACCGCGTTTGGAGATGATATCCATTTCGGTGCCCAGGTCAACGATGTCGCCGACTTTTGAGATGCCTTCGTTGTACATGATGTCAAATTCGACGGTTTGGAAGGGGGGCGCAACCTTGTTCTTGACCACGCGCACGCGCGTGCGATTACCGATAATCTCTGAACCAACTTTGATCGACTGAATACGACGCACATCCAGACGCACTGAGGCGTAGAATTTGAGCGCTTGCCCGCCGGTAGTAGTTTCCGGGTTCCCAAACATCACGCCGATTTTCTGGCGAAGCTGGTTGGTAAAAATTACCGCGGTGTTGGTTTGTTTGATTGCCCCAGAGAGCTTACGCAATGCCTGGGACATCAGGCGGGCCATCAGGCCCATATGGGCATCGCCCATATCGCCTTCAATTTCGGCGCGCGGTACAAGCGCGGCTACAGAGTCGATTACGATCATATCTACTGCGCCGGAACGAACCAGAGCTTCGACAATTTCCAGGGCTTGTTCACCTGTATCAGGTTGTGAAATCAGTAGATTCTCAATATCTACACCACAAGCGGCAGCATAGCGCGGATCGAGGGCATGCTCCATATCAATAAATGCAGCCGTACCGCCCATATTTTGCATCTCGGCCACAATATGCTGGCAGATGGTTGTTTTGCCGGAAGATTCCGGCCCATAGATTTCAGTCACCCGGCCGCGGGGAATCCCGCCGACACCCAGGGCAATATCCAGTGACAGCGAACCGGTTGGGATGACATCTACCGACATATGGGTTGCATCACCCAGACGCATAATCGTGCCTTCGCCGTAACGTTTTGCCAAATCGCCCATGGCTTTGTCGAGTGCAGCCTGACGGGCATCTGATGAATCTTTCGCCATTTTTTACTCCTTTATTCAATCTCACGTCAGGTCACCAAAAGAAATCAACTTTGCGGCTTTCTGTGAGAAACTACTTTAATATTGTACTCGTTCTTTTACGCCTGGTCAGCAAAAATGTATTGTGTAAATTCCTGGTAACTCTTAGCCTGAGCAGTCACAATTTCTGTCAAATCATCTCGTACTGGGGACTATCTCCATTTAGATAATGTTCGATTTGCTGCTTGCTGCCGGGAGAAATATCGGCGGGTAGCTGCTGCAAATTAAAGAAGGCGCATTGCTCAATTTCGTCATCAGAATCGCCATTTAACGAAAAATCACGCGATAGAAAAACAACCACGTGATCGATCTTGCGATATTCCCGATGTGAATAAATGCCAAACAAGGCAATATCACGCAAATCAGCTCCAACTTCTTCCGAAGTTTCACGCCGGGCAGCAGCTTGCAGCGATTCACCTTGTTCGACCAATCCCCCCGGCAAAAACCATTCATCTTGATAGACATGTTTTACGAGCAATACCTGATCTTCTTTTACCATCAAGACACGAACACCAATGGATAGCGGCTTCAGCAATAGCCAAAGCCCGCGTGACACCATGTAAAAGTACTTGTTTATGAAATCCATTCAGAATTTAGCCCATTTTAGCACGAATGTTCTAGTTGTCAAGGGATGGCTCTTCGGTTTTGTCGAGGTCTGCGGGATCGAAACTGGCTCCGGGGAGCGGCGGCGGGTTGGTGCCAAAGCCGTTTTTGCCCTGAAATGACAAAAAACTCACCCGACCCGGGTTGATGTCAAATTCGAGTGTGTAAAGTTTGCCCGAATACGAGGTCCGAATTTCGTAGCGTCCGGCAGGCAAGTCGCCGACAACCAGATTCTCCTGATAATATAAATCCCGGTTCACCGCGCCATCCGCATAGGAGTAAGCGCGCCACTCTTGCCCGGTGTTGATCGAGATAATCTTCATCGGATGGTAATAGGCGGTTTTGCCATCGGTGCGTTTGACTTGCATCACCAGTATCCCCCAACCTTGCGGCGGCACCAGCCATAATTCTGGGTTGAGTGTGTAGAAGAAATTCATCTCGCCCCAACGAACTTCGAGATGCAGGTGTGGGCCGGTCACTTTGCCGGTGGAACCGACTAGTCCCAATTCATCGCCGGTCTTTACAGTGGTGCCGCGGCGCACAAAAATTTCTTGCAAGTGCCCATAGACGGTGAATAATTTCCTGCCGCGGTAGCCAAAGTCGTGCTGGATGACCACCGCCTGCCCGTAGGGGTCGCTGGTATCGCCATACACGCCGCGATACAGGCCATAGCCCGACCAGACCACTTTGCCATCGCCCGCGGCCAGCACCGGCGTACCCGGCGGGGCAGGAATATCTACCCCGGTGTGAACCACATTTTCAAAGAAAACCCCGCCATAGCGATACTCGTCTAAAGGCCAGTTGACTTCATTGGCAGCGATGGGCCTGGAAAAGTAGAAATGATCCATCGCGGTGGGCTCCCAGGGGATCGGATATAATGCCGGTCGCCAGATCGAAACCGGGGGCGGTTCCGCGGCGGGAAAAACCAGGCGCAGCGGATCGTCAACCGGAGTAGGGAAGGGAGTCTCCGCTACGGGGTTAGGATTCGCTGCGAGTGTGGCAACCACCTGCGTAGGCGCGGCGACAGCCTGCTCGGGGGTGAGGCTTGCCATCGGGCCAGATTCTGCCTCCTGGGCCGATTCAGACTGAAAGGGGATTCCTTCCCCAAGCGAGCACGCGGCAAGGAACAGCAGCGCGGCAATCAGTACAACGGATTTTTTCATGGGGTAGGAGTGCTGGTTGCGCCAGTGGGGGTGAGCGTTGGCGAGGGCGTTATGGTGGGGCTGAGCGTGCGGGTTGGGCTGAGTGTGATGCTGGGCGTGAGGGTGCGCGTGGGGGTGAGGCTTGGCGTGAAGGTGAAGGTTGGCGTCGGCGTGGGGGTATTGGTTGGAATTTCGGTGGGCGTGATGAGAATTTCGCGCGGGTACAGTTCGAGCATCGCCGATTGCCAGTCGAGACCATCGGTGCGCACAAATTCGTTGAAGCGCGTGGCGCTGTAGGCGGCGCGCCAATTTGAGAATGAAGGCAAACGCTGCCAGCCGTAGTTGCTTGCTAGTTCGGTGATATCAATCCAGTAGCCCGCGGGGATGTTGGACATACGCGCGCCGCCCTGCTCGTAGGGCCGCGGTTCGGCGCGGTAGCGGGCATCGAAATCCCAAGGCAGGGCGTGCAGCGGTTCTCCCAGCGTGCCGTCCTGATAACGGGCGCGCAGGTAGACGCGCCAATAGGTTTCCTGGCCGAAATCTTCGCGCACAACTGTCATCCAACCCGCGTGAATCGGCAACGGGCTGAGGGCAAAAGCGCGCCCGGTGTAGAGCCAGTCTTGTTGGTAGCCGGGCTGCAATGGAATGGTGAGTGGGACGTAGGCATTTTCGAGGCTGGCGAGGGCATCCCAGCCGGTTTGCACGGCGACTTGCGCCCGCAGGCCATTGAAGGCTTCATCAACGCGGTCGTGCAGTTTGGGGTAAGGGGCGCTGACATCGCCAAGATCAACGATATTCCAGCGCTCGCCGGGGATTTCAGGATTCGGCTCAATGGCTGGATTCCATAACGGGGTGGGTGTGACCCACTGCTGATTGGGTAGCAAGCTCTCGACGCTCAGGTCAACCCAGGTGAGGCTTTCAATGCTCCCGGGCAACGTCACCGGAGGCAGCCAAACCAGATCGGGCCGGGCAATGTCATAGCCAGTGAGATAGGTTTGGTGGGGTGTTTCGAGGGTGGCGTAAATGATGCTGCCGGTGCGGCTCCAGGCGGGTTGGTCGCCACTGACCAGCGCCAACGGCGGACGTTGGGGAGTTTCGCTATCCCATGAGAAAATCTTGTGGAAGCCATCTTCGAGAATCGCCCCCCAACTGAGATAGCGCCCATCTGCCGACCATAAAGGATGCGCGGCGCGGGATTCATTCAGGTTTTCGATGGGCGTAAAGCGTTCTTCGCCGCTTTTATCCAAATCGGCAAGCCAGATTTGCTCGCGTCCACTACGTGTAGAGATAAACGCAATCAGGCGGCCGCGCGGCGACCAGGCCGGGGCGAAATCGCCCCCCAGATGGTTGGTGACAGCTAACGGGTCGCCGCTGCCATCGGCGGCCTGAATGAAAATATCCAGGTTATTTTCGGCATAGCCTTCATAAGCCAGCCACAGGCCATCGGGTGACCATGAAGGGGAGGCTTTGTAGCCGGGCTGTTGGGTCAGCGGGGCAATTTGTCCATTTTCGAGATTCCAGATATAAATTTGCCAGCCCCCACTGCGGTTGGAGGCGAAGGCCAGGCGGGTTCCATCGGGGCTGAGCGCCGGGGTGATGTCATTCCAGTCGCCGTTGGTGAGGCGAGTTAGGGGCAAGGTTGCGCCGCCGTACTCCACAGGCCGATAGGCGAAGAGATGGGTATCCAGCCCTTCACGGATGGCAAGCAGTAGCAGGCCGATTTCACCGGCAGGCAGGGGTGCGCGGGCGGGAAGGGCTTCAGCTTCAACGGCTGCCGCGGGGGATGCGCTGGGGATGGGCGGTTCGCTGAGACTAACTTCCGGCGCTTGTGTTAGGGCAAGGAGCGGGTTGTTGAACTGTGCCCGCAACGCCACCCAGCCCAGCGCGCCGATGGCGACCAAAATCAGGAGCAGAAACAGGAAAACGCTCAAGCGCGAGAACGAAATGCGGCGCGAGCGGCGTTTACGGCGTGGTTGAGTTGGCTCAACGGGGGTTTGCATGGGGTGATTTTAACACGTTTTTGAACCCTCACCCCCCGCCCTCTACCAACGGTAGAGGGCGGGGGGTGAGGGTAGATGTCTAAAACTGTCGCAGCCAGTTCGGCAAATGCGGCTTGATGCGATTGTTCACACGTTTGCCCCACCCCAGCGAGAAGCCATCCACGGTGAGCAGCACCCAGCCATTCTCGCCGGGCGATGACAGCACTTCGCCGCGCAGATACGCGGCCAGAGCTGCATCGCCAACGACCAGATGATAGGTATTTTTCACTTGGGCAGGTTGCAAGCCCATTGCCAGAGCGTGCGAGGGTTCAAAGCGATTTTTCTTGGTCGTCCCCAGCCACCAGCCCCAGTGAACCACGCGCAGCCCGCGCAAATCGGGGCAGCCTGCGGGCAGGGTATAGAGATAAGTCCCCTGCTGAGACAACCGCGCTTCATCGGGTTGCCAGTGCAGAGTTTGCGTGCAGAATTGTTGGAAATCGCGCTGTGCTGTGTTCTCCGGCGGGGTGGCCTGGGCCTCCCGAAGCGGATTCGCCTCCCCGCCTGTTTTACGCAACACAGCGATGAAGTGACCTTCACCCGGCGCGGTGTGCGGCCACAGACGCACCAGATGCTTCAAGGCAGGATTTTGAAAACTTTCATCCAGCCAATCGGGGCGGCCCGGAGAAAATCCGGGGAAACGCGGTGGGGATTCAATTTCGAACTCAGGGTGTGCGGCCAAAAAACGGGCAATGCTGCCCTCGTCTTCTTCGGAGGCGAAGGTACAGGTGGAATAGACCAGTAAACCCCCAGGGCGCACCAGCGGAGCCGCCTCGGCGAGGATGGTATCCTGACGCAGGGCGCAGCTTTCGACAAGCTTGGGCATCCAGTCGTTGCGGGTGGCCGGTTCCTTGCGGAACATGCCTTCGCCCGAGCAGGGCGCATCTACGAGAACGCGGTCGAAAAAAGCGCCAAAATGGGCTGCCAGTCGAGCGGGGGTTTCGTTGAGGACGACGGTATTCTGCATCCCCCAGCGTTCGATATTCTTCGCCAAAATCTGAGTGCGATGCGCCATCAGATCGTTTGCGACGAGCAGACCGCGGTTTTGCATCTGTGCGGCGATGTGGGTGGTTTTGCCCCCGGGAGCGGCGGCAATATCAAGAATGCGTTCACCGGGTTGGGGATTCAGCAGGGCGGTCACAGCCATTGCAGCAGGGTCTTGCAGATAATATAGCCCGGCGGTATGGTAAGGGTGTTTGCCGGGGCGCTCACTGGAATCAACTAAAAATCCGGCTGGCGCCCAGGGAACAGGCGCCAGCTTGAAAGGAGTCCGCTCAGCGAAAGCCGCGCGGGTGAGTTTTAGTGTATTGACGCGTAAACCAATCTCGGCAGATTCATCGTAATGAGCCAGAAAGGCTTCAAATTCATCCCCCAATTGTGTTTTCATGCGCGTCAGAAACTCAGGTGGAATTTCCACGGAAAGTGCGTGAGAGGTGACAGTCACTTATGCAGTGACTGTCACCTGTGATTGTGCCTATTCAGTTTCCTGAATTTCAAGTAATTCGATTTCGAATACCAGGGTGGCATCGGGGGGAATCAGGCCGCCCGCGCCATTTTCGCCGTAGGCCAGATCGGGCGGGATAATCAGTTGGCGTGTGCTGCCGACTTGCATCGTGGCTACACCTTCATCCCAGCCAGCGATAACAAAGCCATCGCCCAGCACGAAGGAGAAGGGTTCGCCGCGGGTGAGTGAGCTATCGAACATGGTGCCATCGGCGAGCCAGCCAGTGTAGTGGACGACCACGGTTTGCCCGGCTTCGGGGGTGGCGCCATCACCGGCAATAATATCGTAGTATTGCAAGCCGCTCTCGGTGGTGGTGAATTCTTCGGAGTCAATCTCGGTGATTGTTGGCGGGTTGAAGACATCGAGCAGTTCGATTTCCATGATAAGCGTGGCATTGGCAGGAATTTCGCCTGAACCGGTTTCGCCAAGTGCCAAATCCGCGGGAATGACCAACAGACGCTTGCCATTGCTCTTCATGCCGGTGACGCCTTCATCCCAGCCGGGGAAGACGACATCGCCGCGGCCAATTACGAACGAGACGGGCTGGTTGCCATCGGAGGAAACAATGAAGGTATTTTCTTCTTCGCCTTGCACCCAGAGGGTGTAGTTGGTGGTAACGTTGCTGTTAGCTTCGGCAACTTCGCCGTCGCCTTCAACCAGATCGTAGTATTGCAAACCGCTTTCGGTAGTCACCATTTCATCAGTGGCGACTTCGCTGGGGACAGGAGGCGCTTCAACAGAGATTAGCGTGATTTCCATGATGAGTTGCGCATTGGGCGGGATCATGCCGTAGCCTTCTTCGCCAAAGGCCAACTCAGCGGGTAGCACAAGCTGCGCGCTGCCACCCACGTTCATCAGCATAATGCCTTCTTCCCAACCGGGCAGCAGTTGCTCGCGTCCCATAATAGCAATCGCGGGTGTGCCTTGCGCATACGTGTTGACGAGTTCGGTGCCATCTGCCAGGCTGCCAACGACTTCCATCGTGACAATATCCCCAGCTTGTGGGGCATCTCCCTCGCCAGCGGTCATTTCTAGATATTGCAGGCCGCTTTCGGTGACCAGGGCGCCTTCGAGCACAATCGGTTCAGGCACTGGGGTGGCATCGCCGGTGAAGAAGGTCACAGCGCTCTCGATGGTGGGCACCACTTCTTCTTCGGCAGCGATGGATTCGATCTCGGCGCTTTCGGTTGCTGCGGGCGCTTCTTCGGCCTGACAGGCGGTTAGCGCGGTGAGGAGCAAAGCCACGATGAGCGGCCAACTAAACTTTTGATAATGTCGTTTCACTTGTATCTCCTAATTTTATCAGTAGGACTTGCGCAGGCAAAACCCGAAAATAGGGGTGTGTGGGGCGCGAAGCGCCCCACACACCCCTATTTTCGGCACATATTTTAGCGAACTGCGTAAGTTCTAGTCAGAATTTCCAACGGATTGTATCATGCGTTGTTGGTATTTCTATTGCTATTAATAAATGCTCATATTTGCAGGTTTTTTGCTATCGCAAGCGAGAACGCCTGCCAGTATAAGAGCTATTGTGCCATATCTACTTTAAACTGTGTCTCGTACAGGGTTTTATACAAACCGCCTTGTGTGAGTAATTCTTCGTGATTGCCTTGTTGCACCAATCGCCCGCCATCGAGTACCAGAATTTTGTCGGCAGCCAGAATGGTGGAAAGTCGGTGAGCAATCACCAGGCTGCTGCGGCCTTGCATAACCTTTTGCAACGCGTGTTGAATTAACTCTTCCGAGAGTGAATCCAGGCTGGAGGTGGCTTCATCGAGTACCAGAATGCGCGGGTCGCGCAAAATGACGCGCGCAATTGCCATACGCTGTCGTTCTCCGCCGCTCAAGCGGTAGCCGCGCTCGCCAACTACTGTATCGTAGCCGTCGGGCAGCCCGGCGATAAGGTCGTGAATATTGGCGGCCTGGGTTGCGGCGATCATCTCGGCTTCGCTGGCATCAGGTCGCGCATATAATAAGTTGGCGCGAAGAGTTTCGTAAAACAGGTATGTTTCCTGCGTGACCATGCCGATATTCTCGGCCAACGAATTCAGGGTTAAACCTCGGATGTCTTGCCCGTCGATGCGTACGCGCCCGTGGGTGGGATCGTAGAGCCGCGGGATCATATAGGTGATGGTGGATTTTCCCGCTCCGCTAGGGCCGACCAGGGCAACCAACTCCCCGGGCTGGATGCTGAAATTGATGTCTTGCAACGCCCATTGGGTGGCTTGCTCGCCTGCCTCGGGGTTGGTATCTGAACCCTCGCCTGCTTTCTCCTTGCCGCGTTTTAAATGCGATTCGTCGGCGCGGAACCAGGTGAAGCGGGCGATCTCGTCCAGGCCGATCTTCTCGGTGCCGAGGCCTTCATAGGCAAAGGAAATATCTTCAAATTGAATCTGCCCTTTGACCTGAGTCAAGCGTCGGGCGTTCGTCCGTTCCGCGATCTCCACAGGAATATCCAACACTTCAAAAACGCGTTCAAAGCTGACCATACTCTGGGAGAATTCGATCTGGGCGTTGGTGAGGGCCATGAGTGGGTTATAAAGCTGGGTGAGATAGGTGCCGAAAGCCACGATGGTGCCAATGGTGAACTCGCCGCGCAATACCAGATGCCCACCCACCCAGAACACCACCGCCGACCCCACCGCACTGACCACGCTCAGCAGCATGAAGAACCAGTGCATGGTTACCGCCGAGCGCACACCGATATCGCGCACGGAATCACTGTCGCGGCTGAAGCGCTCATATTCGCGCTGCTCACGCCCGAAGAGCTTAACCAGCAGCGCTCCGCTGATATTGAGGGTTTCGTTCATGGATGCGTTCATCTCGGCATTGAGTTCCATTGAGCGACGACTGAGACGGCGCAAGATGCGCCCAATGCGCCGCGCGGGGATGATGAAGAGCGGCAGAATCGCCAGCCCGAGCAGCGTCAGCCGCCATTCCAGAGCTAGCATGATGCCCAGGGTGACGATCGCGGATACCAGATTCGAGACGAGTGAAACCAGGATATTGCTGATGGCGCGTTGCGCGCCGACAACATCGTTATTGAGGCGCGACATCAACTCGCCGGTGCGCGTTTGGGTAAAGAATCGCAGCGACATGCGCTGTAAATGGGCGTAGAGCGCGCGGCGCAGATCGTAGATCACGCCCTCGCCAATCGCCGAATTCAAACGCCGCTGCCATACGCCGACCACGCCATTTATGAGTGGCACACCGATCATGCCTAAAGCCAACCAGTTGAGACGCGTTAAATCGCCGTTGGGGATTGCGTTGTCTATTAGATCGCGGTACAGCAACGGGGAAACCAAAGTAATACTGGAAATTAGTAGAATAGTAATCAGCAAGCCGATTACAGCTTGGCGATAGGGTTGTGCAAAATCCCAAACCCGCAGCAATAACTCGCGGGTGATCTTGGTATGATCTTGTTTTTCATCGTGGCGGATGTAAGCCCACCAGCCTGCTCCGTGCATACCCATAAGACCTCCAAAAAACTTAACCACGAAGGATACGAAGAAATGCAAAAGAGTATCTTCTTGTATTCTTGCCGCTTGATTAAGTACTCAAGATTATTCTGATATGTCATTCTTCGGCGCGCTCAGAATGACGATGCTGTAGAAGCCAGTTGCAGATTGTACCAACGAAACCGACAAAAAAGCCCGCCATTGCTGACGGACTTTGAACCTTTAATTTTTCAACTTCTGGCTTTTTACGTGCATCCCTACCCGGAGTTGAAAATCAAAAAGGCAGAAGAATATCCTGCCTTTTTGATTGTAAAAGTGTATGGGTCTAGTAGCGGTAGTGATCGGGTTTGTAAGGCCCTTCAACATGAACGCCAATATAGTCAGCCTGCTCTTTGGACAACTCGGTGAGCTTGACGCCAATTTTCTCAAGATGCAGACGGGCAACTTCTTCATCCAATTTCTTGGGAAGCGTGTAAACATGATTCTCGTACCGTTCATTGTTCTGCCAGAGTTCCATCTGAGCCAAAACCTGGTTGGTAAAGCTGTTGGACATCACAAAGCTGGGGTGACCCGTGGCGCAGCCGAGGTTGACCAAGCGGCCCTTTGCGAGCAAGATGATCTTCTTGCCATCGGGGAAGGTGATATGGTCAACTTGGGGCTTGATAGTATCCCATTCGTACTGTTCAAGGCTGGCAACGTCAATTTCATTGTCGAAGTGACCGATATTGCAGACAATGGCTTCGTCTTTCATCTGTGTCATGTGGTCATGTGTGATGACGTGGAAGTTCCCGGTGGCGGTGACAAAAATATCACCCTGGGCGCAGGCTTCGTCCATACGCACGACGCGATAGCCTTCCATTGCCGCCTGCAAAGCGTTAATGGGGTCAATTTCTGTTACCCAGACAGTGGCGCCCAAACCGCGCAAGGATTGTGCGCTGCCTTTGCCTACGTCGCCGTAGCCGAGAACAATGGCGATCTTACCGGCGATCATAACATCCGTGGCGCGCTTGATGCCATCCACGAGCGATTCGCGGCAGCCATAAAGGTTGTCAAATTTTGACTTGGTAACAGAGTCATTAACATTAAACGCGGGGAAGGGGAGCTTGCCTTCGTCAAAGAGTTGGTAAAGGCGATGTACGCCAGTGGTGGTTTCTTCGGAGACACCCTGAATGGCTTCAAGGCGTTCGCTGTACCAGCCGGGTTTCTCGCTCAGGCGTTTGCGGATGGCCGTAAAGAGGGCAACTTCTTCTTCACTGCCGGGATTGTCAAGTACGGAGGGGTCTTTTTCGGCGTTGGAGCCAAGAATTACGAGCAGGGTAGCGTCGCCGCCATCATCCAAAATGAGATTGGGGGTGCCGCCGTCCGACCATTCCATGATGCGGTGGGTGAATTCCCAGTATTCATCCAGATTTTCGCCTTTATAAGCAAAAACGGGGATACCCAGATCGGCGATAGCGGCAGCTGCGTGATCCTGCGTAGAGAAGATATTGCAGGAAGCCCAACGGACATCTGCGCCCAATTTAATGAGAGTTTTGATTAATACGGCGGTCTGGATGGTCATATGCAGGGAGCCAGCAATCCGCGCGCCTGCCAACGGCTTTGCCTGGCCATACTTCTTCTGCAAAGACATCAAGCCGGGCATTTCTTTTTCGGCGATAGCAATCTCTTTGTGGCCCCATTCGGCCAGTGACATATCTGCCACATAATAATCAGTCGTAATTTTTTCGGATACAATGGTTGACATTTTTTCTCCTTAATAAAAGCACGCTGTTCAGGGGATAGAAAGTGTGCATGTGAACAAAAACTAACGGGCTAGTCTATTCAACGCGTCATCATCATCGAAGTATTCGCGGAAGCGCGTTATGAATTCTTGAGGGGTGTAGCTATGTTCTTGCGTGCCTTTGGCTTCCAGGCAATAGGTGGCGGCCAAAGCGCCAATTTTACCGCAGATTTCCCAATCGAGGCTGTGAGAATAACCCGTCAGGAAGCCGCCGCGGAAGGCATCACCCACGCCGGTGGGGTCGGCGATTTGGGCAGGGGGCACGATGGGGATGTGAATCTCTTCGTCGCCCACATAAATGGAAGCGCCCTCTTCGCCACGCGTTACCACCGTGAAGGCACGCCCACCTAAAATTTCAGATTCGTTCATCCCGGTGTGTTTTTTGACCAACTCAAATTCGTAGTCGTTGACCATCAGGGCATAGCATCCCTCCACACCAGCGCGCAAATCTTCGCCGCTCATGCGCGGAATTTGCTGGCTGGGATCGTAGAGATAGGGGATGCCAAGTTCCTGACATTCAACGGGATATTGCACCATTGCGTCGGGTGCATTGGGCGAGACGACTACCAAATCGGGGGGTTCGGCGAGGTCATGGAAGGATAACTCCCCGGCGTGATCCATGGCCCCGGGGTAAAAGCTGGCGATTTGGGCGTTGGATTGGTCGGTGTTGGCGAAGAACGAAGCCG
>JACNJM010000252.1 GCA_014382605.1 Anaerolineae bacterium | reverse complement strand
TCCAGACTGGCGTATTGGGAACAAAACTCTCGACGGTGTAATTGGCCGCAGCGGGTATGGATTCGCCGACAATTCGCAGGGCTTCGTCCATCTCGTCGGAAGCTAGGGTGCGATGCAGGGGATGGATGCGCGTGAGGAGAGATTTGAGGTGCATGGGGCGTGGGTCAGACGTCCTGACGTCCTGACGTTAAAGCTTCATCTACAATACGATACAGTAATTTCGGATCGCGGCGCATTTCGCGAGCGGTGAAGTCGTAAATTTGGTTGGCATTCATCAGAGAAACTTTGGCCTGGCCGATTTGCGCCACGGTGATCAGGCCGGCTTCTTCGGCCAGGGCGCCCATCGGGTCTACCATCGTTTCGACGCCCTGCTCGATGTCGCGCACCAACATCTGGAAGGAATCTTCGTAGGTTTTGCCGTTCTCGTCAGTAATCATGCCGGTGAAAGTTTTGAGATAACGATAATCAACACCCTCAATTTCTTCAACGTGATGGAAGAAGGTCATGCTGTCGTTGTAGGGCAGCCCGACGACCATGATCTTGCCATCGAGCCGGCACAACTTGCCAAAGAGCGACTTGCGCTCGTAGCTGCTCTTGTAACGCTCGGCGGTGAGAAAACCGGCCTGCGCCCCGATGACGGCAAAGGAATAGATCGGGTGGAAAACGCGCTGGCTGCGCGGGTCTTTGCGCACCAGTTCGGTGATGATGCCCATATGCGAGGGGGTTTCGTTGACATCCCAGGGCGCGCCTTTGCAGAAATCGAAGTTAAAGGTCGGCATAATCAACGTGCCGTCTTCGCCAAGAACGTGCAGCAGGGCGTCAATCACGGTCTGCGGGCCGCCATCCACGCCGCCGAGTGATTTATAAGCTGAGTGAACGAGCAGGACATCACCGGCTTGTACACCAATGGCCTGGAATTCAGTTACGAGTTGGTCAAATGTGAGCATAGAGTCTCCAAACGATGAATATAAAATGGTTCAATTGAACCATTTTATATTCACTTTAGCGCCAATACCCCAAAAGCCTTGGGCCGCATCTGAACATCACGAAATCCGGCCTGTTTGAGCCGCCGTACCACGCCACTGGTCATGCGCCCGCCCGATTTGCTCTCCGGGTTGCCGATGTAGTGAAACATGCGTCCGTTGGGTTTGAGTACGCGGTACGCCTGCCGGTAAAATTCCAGTGAATACAATTCGCCCGCCAAGCTGAACATGGGCGGATCGTGAATAATGGCGTTGAACTGACCGGCCGAAAAAGTTTCGATGACATCGTTGCTATCGCCGATGATCTGCTCAATTTTGGGGCTGCCAAATAAGGATTGCGACCAGGGGTTTTGGCGGGCAATTTTTTGCGCCGCGGGGTCAAGCTCCACGGTGGTGATATTGGCGGCTTGTTCGGCAGCCAATATCGCCGTGTAGCCCAAGCCCGTCGTGGTATCCAGCACACGCCCGCCAAAATGCCCCAGCGCCCTAATTTTTGCCTGCGTATCCCGCCAGGGGTCGGTATCTTTGATGCGGTGCATCGGCAGGCCTGAAACCAGCATGGTTGGCGCGGCCTGAGTTGGGTAAAGCGTGTACACGCGCTGAAAAGTCTCGGAAAAAGATTGAATGACCTGCGCCTGTCCGCCTTCTATCAAAAAGCAACCGTTTTCGTTCTCGGCAATCTCTGCGGCGGCATCCCAATTCAAACGCTCACCCGTTGGAAAGTAAATTCCCTGCCCGTTCAGTTCCGCTTCAATGGTGGAAATTCCCAAATCGGGGGAAATCTCAACTGTGAGGGTTTGATCCCGCAATTGCAGTACCGGCTGAATTTGATAGTGGGAAAGGACGATCATGCCGACAAAGCCATCTCATAGACTTCGAAAAGTTTGGGGAAGTTCTTTTCCCAGTCGGCGCGTGATTCTGCCAATGAACGGGCGACCAGGCCCATAGCGGGCAATTGTTCCCGAAGGTTTAACGTCCGAAGGATTGCCTGCCGTAGAGAGGGGATGTCGCCATCTTTGAAGAGCCAGCCGACTTGGCCGGGTTCTATAACCCACTCCTGATTGCCGGGGATGTCGGTCAGCAACACGGGGGTGCCGCAGGCCAACGCTTCCAGCAGCGAAATCGAGGTTCCGTCGCTGTGGGAGGTGCTGATATATAAATCGGCAGCGCGGTAGTAATTGGGCAAATCAGCCTGATTGACCAATCCGGGGAAATGCACCCGGTCAATCAGATCGGCTTGCATGAAAATACGTTTGATCTTGGGGGCCAGCGGGCCGTTGCCAAGCATCAGCAGGCGCAGCTCGGGGCGCTGGCGGGCAGCCTGCACAAAGGCGCGGGCCAAATCTTCTACGCCGTAGATGGGCGACCAGCCCCGTGTGGAGAGCAACACAAATTCGTCGTGGTTCCAGCCAAGCCGGGCGCGCAAGCCGCCGTCATCGCCGGGGGCATATTGGCGAATATCAGCTCCCCACGGGAAGGTGACAATTTTTTCGGGGTTCATGCCGTAGCCAACCGCCAAATTGCGAATGGTGTCGCAATCCCCCAGGAAGGCTGCGCTGCGTTTGAGGGTGTATTCGGTGGCACGCCGCCACCAGCGATTGCGCCCGGCATCCATCAGCAGGTCGTAGCCCCACGACATGCTCACAAAGGGGCGAAAGCCGCTCAGGGCAGTCAGCAAACCTACAGTCTGGATGGGGCCAGCTTGAACAATATCCGGCTCAAAGGTGCGGATGATCCTCCTTAAACTGCGAACCAGCCAAAAGGAGTCTCGCAGTTCCGCTTTGGCGTTGCCGCCCGCCCAGTGGAGTTGTTCAATCTGCGGGGGCAAGGGCCGGTCATCGAGGGCATGTCCGCGACTTTCCAGCCTCAGGTAGCCGATTTGATGCTCAGTTTGCGCTAATTTTGATAGAAAGCGGTGGTCATGGGTGGTGTACTCGCGCGAGAAATATAAAATTCGCATAATAGACGTTAGCAGATTGGCAGGTTTGACGTTTAAACCTGCAACTTGCCAACCTTATTTGCCGACGTTTTCCCAGCGCATGTCCATGCCGTAAGGCATATCGATGAGGGCTTTTTTGCCGATCAGTTGCTCAAGCTCCCAGGGCTGGACGGCCCCTTCGATGTTGGGGCGCAGGGGTTCGAGCATTTCGGCGGTGAGGGTTTCGCCAGCCTTGATCTCACGGGCGGCGCGCAGGCAACGGCGTTGCAACCAGTAGGTCTCTTGCTCGCTACCGGTGATAAATTTGTCATACGAACCAAGGGCGCGCTCCAACGTGCGGACTTGCAGCACCATCTCGGCCCAGTTTTCGGGGTTCATGGCGAATTTATGATCGGGGCCTTCGCGGTCGTTGCTATCAGTGAAGTGACGCTCGATGAGACGCGCCCCCAGCGCCACCGCGCCCACCACCGGAGCCGGGCTGTGGGTGTGATCGGACAACCCCAAAACAAGATTGGGGAACATGGCGGCATAGGTTTTGAGGACATTCAAGTTGAGATGGTCGTAGTTCGAGTCGCGGGCGGTGTAGTTGGTGTTGCACTGGAACAGGACAATCTCGTCGTTATGCGGCTGGATGGCACGCACCGCCCGCACCACATCGCTGATGTCGGCTGCACCGGAAGCAATCAAGATCGGTTTGCCCAGTTTTGCCATGCGAACCAGCGCATCCGGCCACGACATGAGGCCAGAACCGGCTTTGTAGGCCGGAACGTAGGCATCGAGCATATCAATGGCTTCGTAGTCGTAGGGCGAGGAGAAGTAATGAATGCCAACTTTGTCGCACTCTGCTTTGAGGATGGGCGTCCACTCAAAGGGCACGGAGGCATCGGCATAAACTTCGAAGACGCTCTTCTTCCAGGCAGCCTGATGGGAGAGCTGCCCGCCCAGCGATTTGAAGCCATAGTCCGAGACGATCTTGGGGGCACGGAAGTTCTGGAATTTGGCCGCGTCGGCTCCGGCTTCTTTCGCCAGCCGAATCAATTGTTTGGCGCGCTCCAGGTCGCCGTCGTGATTGGCGGCAATATCGGCAATGAAGTAGGTGGGGTGGTTGAGGCCGACTTTTTGGTCTGCGATGGTAATTTCAGGGGCGGGAACCGTCATAGAGAACTCCTTTACTCAAAAACGACTCAAATGGAATAATAACAGAGATAAACAGGGACAAATCTATTTTCTTCCGCCAATCACCATTCTGCTTTCACCATTTTTTTCAACATCTGTGGATAACCCTGTTGATAAAGTCGGGAAAACTGCTCAAGGCCTGTGGATATTGTAGGAGGTGTCTCATCCAAGTCGCGGATTAGCTTGTCTACTCGCATCGTCAGATTTGGGGAACGCGCTGCCTGTAATCCCGCGGCGGATACTGGGATGGGCGCAATTCGCTCGGGGTTGAGTGCAAATATCCTGGCAATTTCTACCCCAAAGGCATATTTGCTCATGCTGTCATTACTAAAAACATGATATAGACCGCTCAATCTCTTCGCCAGCATTTTTAAGAAAATTTGCGCCATATCGTTGGCAAGCAAGGGACAGAAGTATACATCCGTAAACCCTTTGACCGGATAGCCTGCCTTCAGGTTATAAAAAAAGAACTCTGCCAGACTACGTTGACCGAGCAGGCTCCAGCCAAACAAGTTGACTCTGGCAATGATCGCAGCGGGGTTGACTTCATGAACGGCGCGTTCTCCGGCCAGCTTGGTTTGAGCATATACGCTCAGGGGATTGGGTTCATCTTCTTCGGCATAGTTTCCTCTAACGCCATCAAAGACTGCATCGGTAGAAACGTGCAGCAGACGCGCTCCGCCCCTGGCGACATAGCGAGCCAGTTTCCGGGGAAGCTCAATATTCAATTCCCCGGCCAGTTGGGGATCTTTCTCACAAGCTTCTAAATTTGCCAGGGCGGCACAATGGATCACCCAATCGGGTTGTACGCTGTCTACGAGGCGTTCTACTGTGCCGGGGGTACGCAGGTCTGCCTGTTGAACCGAAAAAGCCTGTGTTATCAAGGGGTGACGGTTGACAATGCCAACCACGTCATGATGTTGAGCAGCTTCTAAAGCAATATTGATACCTAGTAAGCCGCTTACCCCGGTGACTAAAATTTTCATAAACTTTTGCCCAATGCACTGCTAGCGGGCCACGATAGAATCGTCGGGGCTATTCAAACTTGAAGATTATGTTAATTTTCCTTGAGCAAAATCCTCCTCAAATGGAGCAATGATCTTTTTAATTTCATCGAGTTCCAGCCATTCGGTGTTATCGTCGCTGGCGTAGCGGAAACCATCGGGAACAGGTTGTCCTTTTTCTTGCCACTCACCGCCGAACCAGAACGCTTCCACCGGGAGAACTACATACATATCGTCGAGTTCAATCGTCGAGCGCGATTCGTCACGCGAAATCATCATCTCATGCAATTTTTCCCCGGGGCGAATTCCGATAATATCCAGTTCGGCATCGGGGGCAATTTCTTTTGCCAAATCAATGACTTTCATGCTGGGAATCTTGGGAACGAAGACTTCGCCGCCCTGCATGTGTTCAATATTCTTGATCACAAAACGCACGCCTTGTTCGAGCGAAAGCCAGAAGCGCGTCATGCGCTCATCGGTGATGCTGAGTTTACCGATCTCGCGCTGGCGCAAGAAGACCGGCACAACGCTGCCCCGGCTGCCTACAACATTACCATAACGCACACAACTCAGGCGGGTGGCATATTTTCCGGCATAGGCATTGCTTTGCACGACTAGCTTTTCGGCAGCCAGTTTCGTGGCTCCATAGAGATTCACCGGGCTGACGGCTTTGTCGGTGCTTAGTGCAAGCACTTTTTTCACACCGCTGTCGAGGGCCGCATTGACCACATTGCTGCTGCCGAGAATATTGGTCTTTATGGCTTCCATCGGGTTGTATTCACAAGCCGGAACCTGTTTAAGCGCGGCAGCATGTACCACAATATCTACACCTTGCAA
>JACNJM010000276.1 GCA_014382605.1 Anaerolineae bacterium | reverse complement strand
AGCATACCCATTGAGGAGAGGGCAACATGAAAGTTTCTGTTCTGCAAGAGAATCTCACCCATGGTTTGAATATCGTATCGCGTGCAGTTTCCCCGCGCAGCACACTGCCCGTGCTGGGCAATATTCTGGTCGCCACCGATGAAGGCCGCCTACGCCTTTCGGCAACCAACCTGGAACTGGGCATCACCTGCTGGATTGGCGCCAAGATCGAAGAAGAAGGCTCCACCACAGTACCGGCTCGCACGTTTACCGACCTAATCAACACCTTGCCCTCCAGTCAAGTCAGCATGAACCTCGATATTCGCTCACAGACGATGAATGTGCGCTGCGGTGCATCCACCACGGATATGAAGTGTATCGATGCCCAAGAATTCCCGCCCATGCCCACCCCCGACATGCGGGACGGTATCCAACTCAATGTGGCCGATCTCAAAGAGATGATCCAGCAGGTGGTCTTTGCGGCTTCAAATGACGAAGCCCGCCCTATTCTCACCGGGGTATTGCTGAATGTGGAGGGCGACAAGATGACCTTTGCATCCGCGGATGGCTTCCGATTATCGGTACGCTCGGCGGAACTTTCCTCGCCGGTGGGGCAACCCATCAAAGCGGTGATCCCCGCCCGGGCGTTGAGCGAATTGGCCAGAGTCAGCTCCGATGGCAGTGAAACTGTCACGATGATGCTGCCACCCCAGAGCGGGCGCGTGATTTTCCGTACAAAAAATGTTGAGCTGGCTTCCCAACTCATCGAGGGGAATTTCCCCGATTACGAGCAAATCATCCCCCGCGGCCATAAAACCCGCACCGTACTTTCGACCGATGCATTCTTAAAAGCCTGCAAGCAAGCCGAGATTTTCGCCCGTGAAGGCACGTTGATTGCGCGGGTGAGCATTACCCCCGGGGGCGAGCTACAACCCGGCACGGTGGAAATTTCCGGCCAATCCGAAGAAACCGGCTCCAGCCAGGCCGTGGTAGATGCTTCAATTGAAGGTCCGCCGATGCTAATTGCCTTCAATGTGCGTTTCTTGCGCGAGGCGCTGGAGGTGATGAAAACGCCAACCGTTGCGCTCGAAACCACCGCCGACACCAGCCCAGGCATGTTACGTCCGGTTAGTAATCGGGATTTTTTGCACGTGATTATGCCCATGCACCTGGGGAATTAGCTTCATCTGTGTTTCGTTTTCATCCAAAGCCATCGCCGCGTCGGGGAAAATTTTCGAAAAATAGGGGTGTGCGGGTTACCAAGTAACTCGCACACCCCTATTTTTCGAATGTTCCGCTTGCAGTTGCGAGTTTAGAAAAATATGACATTACCCAGCCCATCCACCGACCGATCTTTACGCATCCATTTAGCGTTGGCGCAATACCCGATTTTGCGCACACGGATTCGAGCGCGCATGCGCCGCGAGCTTTTTGAACGCGGAATTATCTCACCCAAAAATTTCGAGGCCGAAGTGCGCGAAAAAGCGATTCAATCGCAGGCGCGCGAGGGGTTACACGATCCGCTCTGGGAAGAAACCGAGGAAATTTGGGAAACGCGCATGTCGCGCATCCGCACGCATCTCACTGATTTTTATTTTGCCTACAACCTACGCTATGAAGATTTCGAACGCATTGTCAAAGATGTCGTCGCCGAACGCGGCTCCCGTCCAGATGAAATTGAAGTGTCCTTTAATCCGGAACTGGCACCCCAGGAAATGCTCTTTGAGCACGCGCTGGCCCTTGAGCGTTTGCCTGACGAAGAAAAAGCCCATTATCAACATCGTTATAACGAATTGATTGTCGTACTCATCCGCCGTATGATCAGCGATCAACTGGCTTATATCAATATCGCCAAAGCCTGGTTTACAGCCGGCGATTTGATGGAAATTCGACGGCGCAAGATCGGGCTGGGGAAAATTGGCGGCAAGGCGGCGGGCATGTTGCTGGCCGCTCGCATTCTTAGCGAAGTTGCCGAAGATGATATTCGTGATTCGTTGTGCATTCCAGAATCGTTTTTCATCGGCTCCGATGTGATGTATGCCTTCATGACATATAATAATTTACTACACTGGAATGATCAAAAATACAAGTCTGAAACGCAAATTCACGCTGACTACCCGAGAATACAAACTGAATACACAAAAGGCGAATTTCCAGACGATATTCTCGAAAAATTGCGCGCACTGCTCGACGAAGTCGGCGACAAGCCACTGATTGTGCGCTCTTCCAGTTTGCTGGAAGATAATTTTGGCACCTCTTTTGCCGGAAAGTACGATAGCGTATTTTGTCCTAATCAGGGTTCGGTCAAACAAAATCTGCACGATCTTACGCAAGCGATTATTCATGTTTTCGCCAGCGGCCTGAACCCCGATGCGCTGCTCTACCGCCGCAGCATGGGTCTGCAAGATTATGACGAACGGCTGGCAATTTTGATTCAGGTTGTAGAGGGAGAACAGTATGGCGATTACTACTTCCCACACGCGGCAGGGGTTGGTTTCAGCCGCAATCTTTATCGTTGGTCGCCTCAAATTCGCAGCGAAGATGGCTTTTTACGCCTGGTCTGGGGAATGGGCACGCGGGCTGTTGATCGCGTGGGCACCGATTATCCTCGTCTGGTGGCGCTCAGCCATCCAAATCTGCGCCCGGAATCAGCGCCCAAGCTAATTCGTCAATACTCACAGCACGCTGTCGATGTGATCAATCTGAAAGACAATCGTTTCGAAAGCCTGCCAATCGAAAATGTGCTCGACCGGCGTTACCCGCTGCTGCGTTATATCGGCGAACTCGACCAAGGCGGCTACCTGATGCCCATCCGCTCATTGCTCTCTGATGAAGATGTCCAGAATGTTGTGCTGACTTTTGATACGCTGATTCAACGCACCCAATTTGCCGACCGGATGAAACGCATTCTCACGCTGCTAGAACACTACTATAAAACCCCGGTTGATATGGAATTCACCATCCGCTTAAAAGAACTACAAAACCTGATACCGGAATTGACCATTTCAATTTTACAATGCCGTCCGCAAAGCCATGCTGAAGATGAAGAGGCGCATATCCCCGAACACCTGGCTGAAGAGACAATTATCTTCTCAACCAGCCGTATGGTGCCACAAGGAAAAGTGAATAATATTCGCTATGTTTTATATGTATCTCCCGAGGGCTATTTCGCACTCCCCACCTCGGCGGCACGCGCCGAATTAGGGCGCACTATCGGGCGACTCAACACCGCACTGGCAAACGACACCTTCATTTGCATTGGCCCCGGGCGCTGGGGTACACGCAATCCCGATCTGGGCGTCAATATCCGCTACTCGGATATTTATAATACCGACTCGCTGATTGAGCTTTCCGGAGCCGGAATTGGGCCTGCCCCAGAACCATCTTTCGGAACGCACTTCTTTCAGGATTTGGTGGAAGCGCGCATATATCCACTGGCAATTTATCTGGATGATGAAGATGTTATCTTTAATCGCGATTTCTTTTACAATACCCCCAACCGTCTGATCGAATTTGCCCTTGATGAGGTTCATCTGCAAAATAGTTTGCGCCTGATTGAGGTTTCAAGCTATCGGCCCGGCCACCACCTGGAATTAATCATGGATAATCCAGCCGGGCGGGCGGTAGCATTTCTTGCTGCGGACTGAAAATGAAAAAATTTATTGCTGTTGCTGGAAATATTGGCGTTGGAAAATCTACTCTGGTGAATATGCTCGCAAAACACCTGAATTGGCAGCCGTTCTACGAACCGGAGGCCGAAAATCCCTACTTGCCAGATTTTTACCGGGATATGAAAACCTGGGCGTTTCATTCACAACTTTTCTTTCTCACCCACCGATTGCGTATCCATCGCCGCCTGATTGATCAACCCCATTCGGTGATTCAAGATCGCAGCGTCTATGAAGATGCAGAAGTCTTTGCTCGCAATCTTCACCTGCAAGGCCAGATGGGCGAACGCGATTACACGACCTACTGGGAGTTGTATCAGGTGTTGAGTGAATTCTTGCCCCCGCCCGATCTGGTGGTCTACCTGCGGGCTTCCGAAACAACCTTGCTGCGCCGCATCCATCGCCGCGGCCGCGACTACGAGCGAGAAATCAGCCAGAATTATTTGCACCAACTCAACCAGTTGTACGAGTCCTGGGTCAATAATTTCGGTTTATGCCCGGTACTCACCGTTCCAGCCGATGATATGGATTTTGTCGAGCACCCCGGCCATCTGGCGCTCATCGTCCAAAAGGTGCAACAAAAACTTACCGGGAAAGATGTGGTCGTTTTTGATCCTGAAGAAGTCGCCAACGGACGTAATTATATTGTCGAAAAAGGATAAGCCGGGGCAATATTGCTCCGGCTTATCCTTTTTCGACCAATGCTCCTCCCCCGTATCGGAGGAGGAACTAGGGGCAGGGGCTATTCTTTGTTGCGCAAATGGGGGAACAACAGCACTTCGCGAATACTATGCTGATCCGTCAGCAGCATCACCAAACGGTCCACGCCCAAACCAAAACCGCCGTTCGGGGGCATCCCGTAGCGCATGGCGCGCAGATAATCCTCATCAATGGGGTGATGTTCTTCGTCAGCGGCATCATAATCACGTCCCATTTCAACAAAGCGCGCTTCCTGATCGAGCGGATCGTTCAATTCGGTGAAAGCGTTGCACAGCTCCATGCCGCCGATAAAACCCTCAAAGCGCTCGACCGTCAGCGGATCGCCAGGAATGGATTTTGCCAGCGGAGAAATGTCGCGCGGATAATTATAGAGGAACGTCGGCTGGATAAAGGTTGGCTCCAGATAGGCGCTGCCCAGCAGATCGATGAGTTTGCCGCGCGTGGCCCCGGGTGGGGAATCGATGCCCTGGGCTTTCATCGCCCCGGCGAGACTCTCGCTCGTGGGGTGATCCTGAATATCAATGCCAAGCTTGTCGAGCAGGCCCTGGCGCAATTCCACGCGCTGCCAGGGCGGATCGAGATTGATCTCTTGCCCCTTGAACATAAATGTACGCTTGCCAAAGACTCGATCAGCCACAAACGCCAGCATTTGCTCAGTAAGCGCCATCACCTGTTCGTAGTCTGCATAGGCCCAATAAAACTCCAGTTGGGTAAACTCCGGATTATGCTTGAAAGACACACCCTCATTGCGAAAATCGCGCCCAATTTCATAGACCTTTTCAAAGCCGCCAACCAGCAAACGTTTCAGATATAGCTCGAAGGAAATCCGCAAATATAAATCTTGCTTGAGCTGGTTATGATGAGTCACAAAGGGCTGCGCCGCCGCCCCGCCATAAATCGGCTGCAATATAGGGGTTTCCACTTCGAGAAAACCCTCGCTATCCATAAAATCGCGCAAGGCGCGCAGAATCGCCGAACGCGTGCGAAAAGCGGCGCGCACCTCAGCATTGATAGCTAAATCGGCATAGCGTTGGCGAAAACGCGTTTCGGGATCGTTGAGCGTGGCATGTTGCACAATTTCGCCATCCACTATTTCATCTTTTGCGGCTGGTAGCGGCGTGACTGCCTTTGCCAACATGCGGAAAGCCTCGACCCGTACCGTAGCTTCACCGGTGCGCGTACGAAACATCGATCCAGTGGCCTGCATAAAATCGCCCAGGTCGAAATTGCGGCTAAAAAATTGCAACGCTTCTTCGCCAACATCATTCAGGCGCAAGAAAAGTTGCACGCGTCCTGTACCGTCTTCGATATGTGCAAAAGTAATCTTGCCCATCGGGCGCATTGAACGCAATCGACCGGTCAGTGTAACAATCAATGGAGCGGCATTCTCATACCCTTCAATAGCCTCGAAAGCCTCGATGGCAACCTGCGCGGTATGCGTGCGCTCTGCCCGTGAGGGGAAAGGCTCTACCCCCTGTTCACGCAGTGCGTGGATTTTTTCAATACGAATTTGCTCTAAATTGGATAACTCAGCCGCCATGTTGTACTCCTTAGTCTGTGGGAATATCTCGGAAGTCGCTATCCCA
>JACNJM010000087.1:2290-5982 GCA_014382605.1 Anaerolineae bacterium | reverse complement strand
AATTTCTTACGGCGCGGCGGAAGCCATATTAAAGCTACTTTCCAACAATCACTTTAGTATAAACAACAGAGGATTTGCTATGACCTGGGAAAATAAACTCATGCGCACAGTGCGCTGCCGAAATCTTCAAAACCGCGGCACTCTGGCTAACCTGCTGACGGCTATCGCCGATGAAGGTGGTGTTGTTGGCGCAATTCAACTAATTAAAGAAAGCTCGCGGGCAGTGGTACGCGACATAACAATTTATGCAGATGACGAAAAGCAACTGATGAGCATTTTAGCTGTCATGGAAGAAAACCCCGGCACACGTATTCTGGAAGTGCGCGACGATGTGCTGGAACTCCACCGGCAGGGGAAAATTGCCATCCGCAGCCGCTATACCATAGACGATCTGTACACCATGCGGAGAGTTTACACCCCCGGCGTGGCCGAAGTTTGCCTGAAGATTGCAGAAGATACGAAACTGGCGCGCACGTACACAGCGATCAGCCATCTGGTGGCTATCGTTACAGACGGAACTGCGATCCTGGGATTGGGTGATATTGGCCCCGTGGCCGGGATGCCTGTGATGGAGGGCAAAGCCATGCTGATGGAGTCATTAGTTGGCCTGTCGGGCATCCCTATCTTGCTCAATACCACAGATACAGATGAAATTGTAGATACGATAGCCAATATCGCCCCCACCTTTGCCGCCATCCAACTCGAAGATATTTCTGCGCCGCGCTGTTTCGAGATCGAAACTCGGCTGCAAGCGCGGCTCAACATCCCGGTAATGCACGACGACCAACATGGCACCGCTGTGGTGACGATTGCCGCGCTGACGAACGCCTGCCGCCAATCCAATATGGATATCAAGCATGCCGTGATCGGCCAGATTGGCCTCGGGGCGGCTGGCCTGGCGACCTGCAAAATGCTGATGAGCCATACTGGAAATTCGGTACTTGGCGCAGACCTGTCGTTCGATGCGCTGGCCCGTCTGGAAGCGTTGGGCGGGAAACCATCCACCCTGGCAGAGATTATGGCGCAAGCCGATATTGTGATTGCCACAACCGGCGCTCCAGGCCTGATCAAGCCGGAAATGGTACAAAAAGGTCAAATTATCCTGGCGCTCTCAAACCCCAGCCCCGAGATCACCCCCGATGCCGCGCTTGCAGCAGGCGCGGCCTTCGCCGCCGATGGCACTTCGGTAAATAATGTATTAGGCTTTCCGGGTATTTTGCGGGGAGCGGTAGATGCACAGGTTCCCTATATTAGCCAGAAAATGTACCTAGCCGCGGCAAAAACAATTGCTAATCTGGCAAATGGCGATGAACTTGTGCCTAATCCTCTGGATAAAAATGTTCATCAAGCTGTAGCGCGTGCTGTTGTAGAACAAGCCATTCAGGAAGGCCTTTGCAAAGCTGAATTTGTTACCTATATTGAGGACTAACTATGACCACATCAGAATTCAAAGCTCGCCGCGCACAACGCGAAAAGAAACTGCGCATTCAGCGCGTGATTTTGATTGCTGTATTAATTATTTCAACTATACTCATCATTTACGGCAGCCAAAAACGCAGCACAAAAACCACAATTACTCTAGGAGAAAATATGACGCAAACAGCATCAGGATTACAATATGAAGACACTATCTCCGGCACTGGCCCGGCGGCACAAACTGGCGATAAGGTACAGGTTCACTATACCGGATGGCTGGAAAATGGCACCAAATTTGATTCGTCGGTGGACCGCAATGAGCCTTTCGAATTCCCGCTAGGCGCGGGTATGGTTATTCAGGGGTGGGATGAGGGGGTTGCCGGAATGCAAGTGGGCGGCACAAGAAAGCTGGTGATTCCCCCAGAGTTGGGATATGGTGCGCGCGGGGCCGGAGGGGTGATACCACCTAATGCAACGCTGATTTTTGAGGTGGAGTTGCTGGCAATCAATCCGTAACCAAAAAGTGGGATGCACTTTTGAAGTGCATCCCACTTTTATTCTAGCCTAATCCGTCTCTGAGCAATTTACCCAAACGCTCAATGCCTATACGAATATTTTCAGGGGAAGCGTTAGAGAAGTTCAGCCGCATGGTGTTTGGGCCACTGCCATCGGGGTGGAAGGGGCCGCCGGGCACAAAGGCCACACGCTGCTCAACGGCTTTGGGCAGCAGTTCGGTGGCATCCAGCCCTTCGGGTAGCACTACCCAAAGGAACATGCCACCTTCGGGCCGAGTCCAGCTCACCCCCGGAGGAAAATATTCCTCGAGGGCTGCCAACATCACATCCAAACGTTCCGCATAGGTTTCACGAATCACCTTATTATATTCATCCAGAAAACCATCTCGGGCAACTTCATAGGCCACCATCTGGTTGTAGGTGGAGGTATGCAGGTCGGCGGCTTGTTTGGCCTGCACAACTTTGGCAATGACGATTTTGTCAGCAATCATCCAGGCCACGCGAATGCCCGGGGCTAATAGTTTTGAGAACGTACTCAGGTAAATCACATTACCGGTGTATTCCCTGCTCGTAATCTGGCGATACTCGCGATCAACAACCATTACTGGGGGGATCGGCTCACCCCGATAACGCAGCTTGCCGTAAGGATCATCTTCAACAATCGGCACACCGTAGCGGTCGGCCAACTCAACGAGATGCAGGCGGCGCTCCAGGGACATGGTCACACCACTGGGATTTTGGAAATTGGGCACCACGTAGATGAATTTGGGGTCTTGTTTGAGCACATCTTCAAGCAAATCGGTACGCATGCCTTGCTCATCCATTGGCACAGTAAGGTACTCCACACCGTAAGAGTCCCAGGCTTGCAATGCACCCAAATAAGTGGGTGATTCGACCACAATTTTGTCGCCAGGGCTGATGAATAATCGCCCCAAGAAATCGAGCGCCTGTTGCGAACCGGTTGTGATCTGAATATTGGCGAGATCGGCCTGAATGCCAAATTGCTCAGAATAGTCGGCAATCATCTGACGTAAAGGGATAAAGCCCTCGGTGATACTATACTGCAAAGATACAGCCCCGGCTTCTTCAAGAATAAGCTGGCTGGCTTCTTTGAACGCTTCTAGCGGAAAGACTTCTGGGGCGGGCAATCCACCGGCAAACGAAATTACGTTCGGTGCACTGGAGTGTTTGAGGATTTCGCGAATAACCGAACTTTTCATTCGCCGCGCCTGATTTGAGAACTTTTTCTCCCAGAGTGTTTGCATTTTTTCTCCTTTACGATCTACAAGTCTTGGATTGCCATTTCGAGCCAGAGATCGGAAATCTCTGGGGGTTGGCATAAATATGATCTACAATAACCGCGGGGGCTCATTAATCGACACTTCACCGTACAGGCTACCATCCAGCAACCACACAGACAGCAACCAGAGATTTAGACGCAATGGCATGACCGATACAAGCGCATGGCGGATTAGTCCTAAAGCATCGCCATGAATACTGACAAATAACATCCCCAGTTCCCCTACAAAGAACAGGCCAAACGCAATCAGAATGCCACGCTGATGCTGTTTGAAAGGCTTAAAAATAACCAGCCCGGCCCACCCTAACAGCATCACCCACTGAACCCAAGCCACTACACTAGTTTTCGGGTGGAGCATATCACCGATTGAATATAAATAGGGGGAGACGAATTCAAAATCGGGCTTAGAATATGGCTGTAAATTTTCAATGAAAGGAATACGGGCTACCTTCCAGGCATGG
>JACNJM010000087.1:0-2007 GCA_014382605.1 Anaerolineae bacterium | reverse complement strand
GAATTCATCCAGCGGTCGCTACGATAGAGCAGCGAATTTTGTAATCCAAATACTGCCAGACAAAATAATGCAACCGTCAAAAGAAGCGGAACTGGCATGTTTTTGCGTGCCGCAGGAATCAACAAGGCCAGTGCGCTGCTGACGCCGATCAAAAGGATCATGTAGATATTCGTATCACGCGAAAAACCCCAACTAACCAGCATAAGACCCCAAAGCACAAAAAACAGCCAGGTAGACCAGCGGATGGCTTTTTTGTCGCGTAGTATGCGCGCAACAAATTCGATACTCATAGCAAAGGTCAGCGCCCACATGGAAAAAGACAACGATTCAGACTGAATTACACGATCCCAGTCGGCCAATTGCGGCACATAGGCAAAGCCCAATACCAGAGCCGCGATGACTACTCTCAACCAATTTGAGCGTAATTTACTGGCTAAAACAACTGACAGAACACTCCATGAAAGAATAGACATCGCCGCTTGCAGGCCCGAAATGCAATTCAAATCCGCGTAGACCTGCCGGGGGATAAGCCTTTCGGGCTTGCTAAACTCTGTAATAAGCATTTCTGGATCGACTCCCCCCAGTTTATAGGCCAAAGTGATGAAGGCTGGCCGGTTTGATGCGAGGAAATCAGATGAAAACACATTTTCACCAGAAAGAGCGATGAACTTCGCCGAATCGCTGGTGAGCAGCGCCTCACATATATTGCCATACGCATTCAGGCGGATGCGCGCCCCAATGACCAATATCGCAATCACGGCTATCCAACTCAAGATATGGGCGAATTTCGAACGCGGCGCTGGCATCGGCTCAAGCCCTTGAAACAAAGACCAGATAGCCAAAAATAAGATCGCGCCCCCCAACAAATGGGCGCGATCTCCCAGAACTTCGCCCATTCGATTATAGAGAAATTCCTGCCCCGCTAACAGGAGACTGCCCAAACTCGCAGCAAGGTAGGCAACGCGTTGTGACCTTCTTGCGAATAACGCGTAGCCAGCAAAACCAAGCGGAAACCCTACCCCGTAGACAGCAAATAATGAGGTTAACCAGCGCAGGGGACGATTGCGGGCCATCAGGTCTACATACTGAACAAAAACCGATTGATCGGGCGCGAACCAATCTACGGCGGCGGTGATCTGAGTAAGCAGCAATAAAGCTAACCCGGCGAGCAAGCCTAGCAGTACACTGCCACTAATTTTCCACTTTAAAGACGGAGAAATTTCAACTTTCAGGACAATCCCAGTGCCGAGCAACCCCCAAAACACAATTTTTGTCAGAAAATACCAGCTTTTCAGGGAAAAAACATAAAATTCAACACTGAGAATGATCTCAAATACCTCAGCCAGCCCAAGCGCCATCAGTGCAGCCGATAGCGCTATCGCAGAAGCATCGCGGCGACGGATGGAACTGGCAAAAAATAGACCACCGCCCGCGAAGAGAAAAACGATAAAGATGCCGTTGAGATATGTCATCACTATGAGATTAAACCACAAAGACACAAAGTCTCAAAGAAAATCTTCGTGTCTTTCTGCCTTCGTGGCTATTTATTCTATGTTCGACAAACTACTTCGGAAAGCGGCGCAGCACCTTCGCCGCGCCGGGCAGGGTGACGCGGTCGCCCTTGCTCAACTCAGCAGGGGATTTGCTGGCCTTATCCGGTGCGCCCTGGTAGATGTAAATCGGCGTGCTTTCTGTGGCGTACTTCAAGCCAACGTAAGCCTGACCGAGCAGATAGCCTTCGCTATCGGCGGCGCAGCTTGTGACCGTGCCAATAACCTGACCTTTATCATTGATCACCGGATCACCGGGATGCGCCATGCGCACGCGCTGCTCATCGAAGCGGAAGCGCACCACCACACCGTCGCGTTTGGCTTCACGCGCCAGGTAAGCCTCGCGCCCAACGAACCACGGCTTGTAGGTTTTTACATACGAACCAAAGCCGCCTTCGGCAACACCGTTACCGAGATCGCCAGCCATTTCGTGACCGTAGAGCGGCAAACCGGCTTC
>JACNJM010000209.1 GCA_014382605.1 Anaerolineae bacterium | reverse complement strand
CGCCAGGGCCGTGGGCAGGGACCGGCTCAAAGAGGGAAAAGGAGGTGCCTTCGTCACCGCCGGCAATACCGGTGGGGCAATGGCCAATGGTCTCTTTCGCCTGGGACGCATCCGCGGAGTCAAACGCCCAGCCCTGACTGTGGTGCTGCCAGTAGCCGGTGGCGGGGGCTGCGTGCTGATGGACATCGGCGCTAACACCGAGTGCAAACCCGAGTTTCTACGCCAGTGGGCCGTGATGGGCTCGATTTATGCTGAGAAAGTTTTGGGCGTTGAAAACCCCAAAGTTGGCTTGCTCTCCAACGGAGAAGAGGCTGGAAAAGGCAATTGCCTGGTCAAAGACACCTACCCGCTCATGGAAGCCTCTGGCTTCAATTTCATCGGCAACGTAGAGGGCAAAGAGGTCTTCGGCGGCGAGGTTGATGTAGTCGTCACAGATGGCTTTACCGGCAACGTGGTGGTCAAAGCCAGCGAGGCTGTGGCCAAACTACTCGTTGATACCCTGCGTGAAGAGCTTACCAGCGGCGTCATCACCAGCATGGGTGCCTTACTGGCCAAACCAGCCTTCGGGCGCTTGAAGAAAAAGATGGACCCAGACGAGTTCGGCGCGGTGCCGCTCCTAGGCATCGATGGCCTGATCTTCGTTGGTCACGGCCGATCGGATGCTTATGCCCTGGTTAGTTCTATTAGTGCAGCACGCAGAGCGGTCGAAGCAGGCCTGCTCAATGCGCTGCGCGGTTCCATTCGAGATGAACTTCAAAAATCAAAAGAGAAAGTCGAGAAATGAGCCGAACGCGAGTCGTCATCACTGGCCTGGGCGCAGTCACGGCATTGGGCAGTTCAGTAGAGAAGTTTTGGGACGGACTTAAAGCTGGAAAATCGGGCATCCGAGGAATAACGATGTTCGACCCCAGCGAACTGCCTTGTCAAATTGCTGGGGAGATCCCCGATTTCGATCCCAAAGATTTCATGGACCGCAAGCTGGCGCGTCGCTTTCCACGTGCCGCTCAGATCGCCTTAGCGGCGGCAGTTCAGGCAGTGGATGACTCCGGGCTGCCAGAGCCAGTGCCCAACCCCGAACGTACAGGCGTGTATTTTGGCACCGCCATTGGTGCCTTAGACAGCTTCGTAGATGGCATTGATATTTTCCGCAGCAAAGGGCTGGGAAGTGTCAGCCCCTTTGTGCTGCCCGGCGGAATCCCAAATCTCTCCGCGCACATGATCGCCCTGCGACTCCAATGCCTGGGCCCCAATGCCACAGTTACCACAGCCTGCGCCACAGGCACGCAGTCCATCGGCGAGGGGGCTGAATTCATTCGGCGCGGTCTGGCGGATGTGGTCATCAGCGGTGGTACAGAAGCGCTGATGCGAGATTGGTCGATTGCCGGTTTTGCTGCCATGCGAGCGCTGCCGGTCAACTTCAACGACCAACCTGAAAAGGCATCACGCCCCTTTGACGCCAAGCGAGAGGGCTTTGTATTCTCCGAGGGGGCTGGGGCAGTGGTATTGGAGAGTTTAGCGCACGCGCAAAGCCGCAGGGCCCAAATCTATGCTGAAGTTCTGGGATACGCCTCTGCGGCAGATGCATTCCATATCGCGGCACCCCACCCCGAGGGCGAAGGCGCCATCCGCACAATGAAATGGGCGCTCTCCAACGCGGGCATCCAACCTGAAGATGTCGACTATATCAATGCACACGGATCGTCCACCCCATTGAACGGCGTCATCGAGACCAAAGCCATCAAGGCCGTCTTCGGCGAGCGGGCCTACGAGATCCCCATCAACTCAACCAAGTCAATGATCGGGCACGCCATGGGCGCTTCTGGCACTTTGGAGGTCATCGCCAGCGCAAAATCAATCCAGGAGAACATCTTGCACCCGACGATCAATTATGAATTTCCTGACCCCGAATGTGACCTGGATTATGTACCCAACCAATCTCGGGAACATTCGGTGGATATCGCCTTATCGAATTCCTTTGGGCTGGGCGGGCAGAACGCCTGCTTGGTCCTGAAAAGATTCAAAGAATAAACCGCAAAGGCGGGCAAAATCCGCCCGAGCGCAAAGTGCGCAGAGTTCTTATAAATATTTCTCTACGCTCTCTGTGTGCTCCGTGGTTAAATGGAGAATAAATGAATATTATCCGCAACGAAAAAATGGTCAAACGCAACGCAAGCATCGGCAAAATCGTCAGCATCGTCAGTCTGGCAATCTTGGGTGGTGGCATGTTCATCACATTTCAACAGCCTGAAAAAGTTGGACTTTCGCTAACAGCGCTGATGATCGGTTTCGTGCTCTCGCAGATGGGCATCTATTACACCAATCGCTGGGGACGCAGCCCACGCCCCGATGAGCAGATCGACGCCGCTCTGAAGGGGTTCAGCAAACAGTACAATCTGTATCACTACACCACCCGCGCCTCGCATGTACTGGTCGGCCCAGCTGGAATTTGGGTGCTGATCCCCAAACACCAGAAGGGCACGATCACCTATCGCAAGAATCGCTGGCGCAAAAAAGGCGGCGGTATCATGTCTGCGTATCTCACGTTGTTCGCGCAGGAGGGGTTGGGACGACCCGAGTTCGAGATCGCATCGGAATCGGATGCTTTGAGGCGACAACTCAAAAAGGCGCTGCCCGATGAGTACGAACTTCCGCCCATGGAGGCGGCCTTGATCTTCACCCATCCCGATGTAGACATTCAGGTGGAAGACGCCCCCAATCCCACGCTGTATGCCAAGAAGGTCAAAGATTATTTCCGCAAATTAGCTAAGGAAAAACCAATTTCCGCTGATAATATGCAGACGATTAAAGATGCGTTAGGCGGATAGCCTCGCTCATTTTTTACAGGAACAAAAAACGGGGGCTGAAGTTAAATCGAAGACCCCAAAGGCAAACAATAATACTTTGGGGTCTTCGGATCATATCAATCAAATATAGGGTAGCAGCCCATCCACGATGGGCGACGTTGAAGAATTGTTCGCCATCCCCCTGCATCCCCTCTTCCCCGGATGGGGGGATTAAATGAAAAATTGGATACTGGCTGGCGCGTAGCGCCGCCAGTATCCAATTTTTCTATCAGTGATATTGTGAGAATTAGATTTACCCGCTCAGGAATTCCTCGAGCGATTTCTTACTAATGCGAACGGCATTACCAAGTTTCTTAGCTTTCAAATCACCGGAATCAATAGCAGCGATGACATCTTCTTCAGATACTTTCAAGAAGCCAGCCGCTTCAGCTGGGGTCATCACATCGGGCATGGCGCCACCTGCTGCGGCACCAGCCGCAGCCTGTTGTCCTTGCGCGCCAGTCATACCTTGCAGGGATTGCTGCAGCACATTTCCCACGCCTAATCCGGCACCGATTCCGGCTGTCAAACCCGCCCCACCGCTGGGATTCTCGGCCGCGGCCAGCATCGCATCAGCTGCCTGCAATTGGGTGTAGGTATTCATATCTAGCATGCCCATATTGCGCAGTTCTTCGGCAGATTTATCGGAGGGCTTAAGGTTGGAGATGATGAAGGATTTGAGTGTCAGACCTAAAGAAATGAAGTGATCCTGAGCCTTGGCACGCACGCCCGCGCTCATCTCGTTGACCAGGCCGATCAGGTCAACCACGCTGTGATCTGCGGCGGTCTCACCTAATAAGTCGGTCAAATCCGAGAGCAAAACACCGCGCATACGGTCTTCGATCTCGCTTGTGCGGTATACGCCGAGTGAGCCGACGATCTGAGTAACGAACTGTTGCGGATCGGCGACCTGGAAGCTGTATGAGCCGAAGCCCTGCAGTAGTGCGACGCCAAGCCCCATGCCAGGGTTGCGCACAATGATCGGCTGGGGGGTGCCCCATTTTTTGTCAATAAACTCACGCATGGAAACAAAATAGACTTCTGCTGTGAAGGGCGTACGATCGTTGAAAGCCTTTCCAATGAAATCAATCAGGCGCGGGACATTCGCTGTCGCGATGGTATGCCGGCCAGGACCAAAGACATCCAGAGCCTGTCCATCGCGGAAGAACACCGCCGCCTGAGACTCACGCACAATTACCTGTGAACCAATTCGGAAATCACCCGAGCCCTTTTCAGGAAAGCGCTGTACGATGCGGTCACGCATCTCATCTGCATATTCAATTACGTCAAAAATTCTAGCCATCACCTTTCCTCCAAAAAATATTCAATCTTCAATTATTGTGTTTTGATTATTTTTTAAACGCAAAATCGCGCAGGCGCAAAGAATATTATTTTTTTACACTGCATCTTGGCGCCTTTGCGTTAGATTTAAATTATTAACCTTTCTTCATAACTTCATCGCGGCGACCGAATACCAGCAGGCATTCATTGGCCGAGCTGACCAAATTGCGGATCGCCGCGGGGAGGCCATCAGAGCCGGCAGAAGCTTCGACGTTGTCAATGGCGTTGCTGACACCATCGACCAAATCGAGCATCCCAGAATCATATTCATAAACACGCGCCAATTCCTCTTCATTGACCTTGGCTGCATCAAAGAAGCCCGAATATCCATATGAGGCTGTACGGATCTTATCAATGAAGGTACGCACCTTGATGGCGGCCTTTTCTAGATCATCCACATATAGGATCTGACCATCGCTGACGAAATCCGCCTGAATTGCAGAAATACGCTGATATAGCTCCTCGAAACGATCAGCTACGGTCTCACGCAGAAGCTTATCCGCAGCACGCCGGTTCTGCCTCTCAATATAGCCGCCAAAGCCAGGTATTTTACTGGCAATTTTTTTAAAGAAATCCTGATCGCCGGTGACCTTTTCAAATAAATCGGACATTTTTTCCTCCTCGGAAATCTACCTACTCATAAAAGGCATTCGCAAAATTGATTATAGCCGTTGAGCATCCAAATGGCAACAAAGGACGCCTGTTCAATTTAATATACGTCTCGCAACATGCGTAGTTGCGGTCAACATGTTAGAAATTTATATGAGCCTATGTCTTACTTTTTATAACCAATCACAGGCGGCCATTCTTGGTTTTTGAATTATAATACCGTAGATTACCTGTCAGAAAATAGCTGAAATGGCTCTCTAGGAATCGCCGTAGTAAGGGGCCACATTTGGGGGTAGGGGGCGTGCTCCGCACACCCCCTACCCCCAAATGTGAGGTCTCTCACGGTAATTCCCATAGAATCGCTGAAAAATTCGTTTTACTAGGAGTTCAACATGATCGTTACAACGAAAAAACTTTTTGAGGCTGCCTATGGAAAATTCGCCATCGGCGCGTACAACATAAATAACCTCGAGCAAACCATGGGTTTGTTCCGTGGAAATTTAGACAGTAAAGCCCCCTTTATATTGCAAATTAGCAAAGGGGCACGGTCTTTTACGCACAAAACAATGCTAGAAGGATTAATTCGCAGCGCCGACGAAATCTTCCCCGACGCAATCTTCGCCGTACACCTGGATCACGGCGATGAGGAGACCTGCTACGACTGCGTTGACAGCGGGTTCTACAGCTCGGTGATGATCGATGCCAGCCATGCAGAGTTCGACGAGAATATCGCCATCACCAAACGCGTTGTTGACTACGCCCACGACAAGGGCGTCGTAGTTGAAGCAGAATTAGGTCAACTGGGCGGTGTTGAGGAGCACATCCAGGTCGACGAGGCTGATGCCAAGTTGACCGACCCCGACCAGGCGCTCGAATTCGTCGAGCGATCAGGCTGCGATTCTCTGGCCTGCGCTATCGGCACCAGTCACGGGGCCTTCAAATTCTCAGGCACGCAGGGTCTGCACTTCAATGTTTTGGAAGCCATCCAGAAAAACTTGCCCGGTTTCCCCTTGGTGATGCACGGAAGCAGCTCCGTACCCCAAGAAGAGGTCGAGCGCATTAACGCTGCCGGCGGCAAGCTGCTTGGTGCCAAAGGTGTGGATGCCGGACAATTCAAGCGCGCCGCGGAACTCGGCGTTACCAAGATCAATATCGACACGGATGGCCGCCTGGTGTGGACGCGCGTGCACCGCGAGTTCTTCCTCGAGAAACCCG
>JACNJM010000339.1 GCA_014382605.1 Anaerolineae bacterium | reverse complement strand
CGAGGGTGAGATTCGCCCCGGGGTGGATTTGTGCGAGTTCAGCATTGCTCAACTCAAAGCCCGTCCCGGTATCCCCCAACAGAATGACAACATCCGGCGTGGATGTCTGCAAAATAACATCGCCCAGCGGGGCGCTGATCTTGTCCTCGATCATGATATCCGCAGCAATGATGCTCACATCACCCAACTGCGCTTCGATGACCGCGCCGGTGGCCTGCTCGAAAATGCCGATGCCATCCCCATCCGTGTCGGCGTTGATCACCAGATTACCCGCCGCTGAAATCGTAGCCCCCGCTTCAAGGCTGATGCCATCCGCGGCGTTCAATTCGATATCGCCATCGCTGTGCAGTTCGCCAGCAATGAGCATCGTTCCGGCGGTGTACGCCACAGACTGCGTGGCTGTTACCTGCGTACCTGCGGCCTGCTCCAGTTCGGCGGCGGCTGTCAATGCGATGCTCACTGCACTCACATCCTTGCTGACCATGATCGCTTCGGCTTCCACTTCCAACTCGCCGAGCAAAGCCACGTCTTCGATGATTTCCACATCGGCATTAACGGCTTCAACGCTCAGGCTTTCAACACTCTCATCATATTGCACCAGGCTCGTCCCGGCGGTGACTTTTTGCGTCGCCAAAGATGCCTGCCCGGTGTTCAACTTCACCGAGAGTTTATCCTTGCCACCCCCACCTGAAACCGCCAGCGTGCTGGCATCGTCTTCGAGTTCAGCTTCGACATGGTCATCTTCTTCACTACCCACAACCCTTACATCTGAAGCCACCACGACCAGTGCCGCATTGACCTGCGTACCTGTCAGGGTAACAGCCTGCGAGCCACTGACAATCACCCCGGCGTTGAAGGTTGAGCCTTCCACATTCACCTGGCTGCTGCCGCTGATAACGATCCCCGCATCGTGTTCGGTGTTCTCAAGTTGCACATCCTGGCTGTTAAGCACAACCAGCCCGGCGTTGAAGCTGCTATCCGCAATTGTCAGGTTAGCCGTGTTGATGGCGCTCACCCCGGCTTCAAAGCTGAAGTTGCGCAAGCGCACGTTACCACTCACCTGGCTCAAGCTGACACCGCCCGTCAGGATAGTCTCGCTGCCATTGGCACCGCCCTGCAACGTCAGTTCTCCGGCAAAATTATTCAGGTTGACAAACTCATCAAACTCGCCCCCTTCTATATATACTGTGCCGTCATCTGGGGTCAGGCCGCCGGTCACAGCGTTGAGCGCATCCTGAATGGGCGTTGTGGAAACTGAACAATTGGCCGCGCCCCCACAGTCGCCGCCGGTGGGCAGATAGCTGTGCTTTTCGCCGCCGATGTAAAAATAGGGATCAGGAACAGTGGGTTGAAGATTTAAGGGTGAAGGTTGAAGATCGGGCTCGTCTTCAAGTTCGTCTTCGGGTTCTTCGGAGATGTCGGCTTCCGCAGGGGCCGCCACTTCGAGGATGGTTTCTTCTGGCTCGGCTAGTTCCATGCAGGGATCGTCCGCGTCGAAATCGGCTTCATCTTCCACAACGATGATCGTCTCGCAAACCGTGTTTGGCAGAGTGGCTTCTTCGGGAGCAGTATCCGCTTCAGGAACAAGATCCACTTCTTCTTCCACCACTGGAGCCGCTTCTTCAAGAGCGGTATCCGTCTCAGTTACTGTATCCCCTTCTTCCTCCACTACAACGGCTTCCTCGGACGCAAACTCCGCTTCGGGCGCAGGTTCCACATCGGCTTCATCTGCGACACTTTCAACGACTTCTTCACTCTCCGGCTGGGACGGCGCAACAGGCGTTTCCCCCTCTGCGTGGACAACCGAAACCCATGACAAGGTCAACACACATACCAATACCAATAACAACGAGAATCGCAATAGAGAGTCTCTGCGACTCTCGCGCCTCTGAATTTTGGTGGAATTTGCTCGTAATTGCATAAAATGTGTCAGTGTAATGGCAAATCGTCAAAACACATGCATAGGAAATGGGCACTATTGCACCAGTCCGCAATAATCTTATCAAATTTGTTAGGTCTTTCACAATAGCAAAATGTTTATTTATGTTTAAACGTTTCGTTTAATTTTACATAGTATATAAAATATACTATATATGTCGCATTTTAGTGTCATCCATTACAATGTCTTGGGAGATTTGGGGGAAGCTTCCATAGGAAGCTTGCAGCGGGTTTTGTTCTGAGACAAAATCCGCAACTCTTGTTTTGAAGAAGTCAACGTTATTGCAATAATAGTTTTCTTGTTGGGTTTTTCTTCCAATAACATCCATCAATTATTCGATCTACAATCTAAGGATTAGTCTTTCATCACCAGAACAAAGGTGCCCGTGAAATTTGTAACACCGATAATGCGGCCATCCGGGGTTACGGTTGCGTTGATTTCTCGCCAGATGCCCCGGGCTTCATCCCACCACATGATTGCCAGATCACGACCGAGCATGTGCGCTGGAGTTTGGAAGATCACGGCAATGCTCTCACCGGCGGGCACACTACTGCCGTTGGTCAGGCTAATCGTGCCCCCCCTAATGAGCGCCGCACCACTGCCAAAGGTCTCCATGCGTCCACTCTGGCCCAGATAATTCATCCCAAATTGGAGAGCGGTCGCCCAGAGAGTAAATCAATCCGGTCGGATGGACGGAAGCCATTTTTCGAGCATACGACGCAAGTCGTCAGACCTCACCGGCTTGCTAATATACCCATCCATCCCTACCGCCATGCATCTCTCTTCATCCCCCTTCATGGCGTTTGCCGTAATGGCAATAATGGGTATTCGATTCCCTTCGGTAATCTCCATTTTGCGAATAGCCCGCGTAGCAGCAAAACCATCCATCACCGGCATCTGACAATCCATGAGCACCAGGCCATAGGGCAAACGCTGCACCGCTTCTACGGCTTCTTGCCCATTCGTTGCCAGATGGGCAACAAATCCCAGCTTTTCTAACTGGATCATTGCCAATTTTTGGTTGATAGGATTGTCCTCCACCAAGAGGATCAACCGCCCCAGGCGCAAGCTGCCGGTTTCAGATAAAGACAGGCTAATCGGTTTCTCCTCCGGGGTGGGTTCAACCACCTGATGCGATTCTACATCCGAGGGGCTGAACAAGCGCATCAGTACATCCATTAAATCAGACTGGCGAACGGGCTTATTCAGATACCCCGAGAAACCTGCTTCCAAAGCTTCCCTGCGACGCGTACGCTCATCCAGTGAAGTCAGCGCGATGATGCGCTTTTGTTCGAGCAAGTTTTCCTGCAAAATCTGTTGCGCCAGTGCAATCGCATCGCTTCCTGGAAGCAATAAATCGATAATCGCCGCGTCGTAACTTGCGGCAGCGGGTGGCCCTGATGCAAACTTCCTGATAGCCTGCCGTCCGTCACTAACTGTTTCCGCAGAAATTCCCCAGTTTTCCAAATAACTACAAATAATCTCTCCGTGGGTTTGATTGCCATCTACAATCAGTAGATTCATCGTCTGGAAATCTTTCAATAGATACGGTTGAATCACATCAACACCCAATTTGCGCTCAGCCCGAATTGTGAACCAAAAGGTTGTACCCTCACCCAGTATACTTTCAACGCCAATTTGTCCACCCATCATTTCAGCAAGCCGTTTGCTGATCGCCAACCCCAACCCCGTTCCGCCATATTTGCGCGTAATCGAACCATCAGCCTGTACAAAAGGCTGAAACAGGTTTTCCAAAGCCTCTGTTGGAATGCCGATCCCGGTATCGCGAATTTCGAAGCGCAAATCCACGTGACCATTTGTAACCCGCTCTAATAAAACCCGTACAACAATCTCGCCGCGTTCGGTAAACTTTACAGCATTCCCAACCAGATTCGCCAAAATTTGCCGCAGTCTGCTGGGATCACCCATCAGGGAGGGCGGAATTTCCGGAGCTACATAACTCATCAAAGTCAGGTTTTTCTCGCGCGCTTTAATGACCATGCTTTCCACCAGACCCTCGACAACCTCGTGTATTTCCAAATCAATAATTTCGAGGACCAGTTTGTCGGCCTCAATCTTTGAAAAATCCAGAATATCGTTGATGATATTCAATAGCGAATGCGCTTCACGGTCAACAATCTGAGCATATTCTTTTTGCTCATCATTCAAGGAGGTATCCAACAGCAACTCAGACATGCCAATAATGCCATTCATAGGCGTTCGAATCTCATGGCTCATGGTCGCCAGGAATTCTGATTTCAATTGAGATGCCTGAATAGCCTGATCGCGGGCCTGCGCTACCGCAGCTTCGGCTTGTTTGCGCTCGGTGAGATCGGTCACTACCGCAATAGATCCACTCAATTTACCATCCTGGAAAAGCGGCACTCCGGTTACCAACACGTATAAAGGCGTTCCATCTGCCCGTTTTAAACGCGTTTCATAGATATTCGTCTCACTCACCTGGCGGCGTTTACGGGCCGCAGCAAGAATTTGGTGATCTTCCTCGAAGGTCACATCATAAGGGGTTTTGCCAATCAGGTCTTGTGTGGCATACCCTACCATAGCAGCATACGCCGGATTGACATATTCAAATGTCCCATCAATTGTGGCTACGGTGAGACCTTGCCCCATTGCATTCATTACCTGCATGGCAAAATCACGTTGGCGTGTCAGTTCGGCAGTACGTTTGGCAACGTGTTCTTCCAATCGATCACGTTCCGCCAATAAGTCGCTGTGCAGTCGAGCGTTGCGCAATGCCTGCGTCGCCAACAATGCAAAACGCTCACTAATGGCTTCGTGCCGTTGCATAAAAAAGCCCTGTTTGGAATGTGTGCAAACCAGCATGGCTTCCTGATCGCCATCCCTCAGTGGAATATGCAAAACAGAGTTAGTATACTCCCGAATGGATTCGGGCTGCTTTCTCCATTCGGGGATTTCGCAAATATCGGCAACGGCCATTGTTTGACCCGATAAAATCTGATTAAAAAAGTCCTCAGCAAACCAGCGGCTGCGCTCAAACAACAGGCTGGTGGCTGCTACAACAACCAGTTCATCGCTTTCGAAGCGGCGCAATACAAAGGCATCTTCAAACATGACCACATCACGCATTACATCAAAAATGCCCGCCAAAACCTGCCGCATTGAAAGTTCCTGTGTGAGCACGCGCAAGCCTTCGAGCAAACTTTCGGCCTCGAATAACGCGCGTTGAATTTCTGCGGAACGTTGTTCAACGTGCGCTTCAAGCTCATCAGTATAGCGGCGCTGCAAACGTTCTTTCTCACGTTGTTCGCGCATCAGGCGCACGGCATATACCAGATGATTGAAAGATAAATTGGTTACAAGACCAACATCTGCTTTTCCGGAAGTATCCAAAAAGTTCACTGCGCCCAGATATTGTTCACCCACATTCTGACGCAAAGAAACGATTTGTTTCACACTCAATGCTTTGTTCAACGCACTCCCGACCGGACGCGGTATTTGCGTATGCCAATCGGAGATATGCGTAAAAACTTCAACATCAGGGGTTTCCAATGTTTCGGAAAGATCAATCGCATACGTATACCCCACTAGCCGAATACCCCCTATTTTTTCCACTAAATTCTGAACTTGAACGGGCAAGTACGTTGCCGTAACCCGCATGGTTTTTCCGTCGGGTTCAATTTCAACCAGCAGCGCAGCCTGAAAACCCGCTGCTTCGGCAACGATTTTTAACAATTCGTGCCGCGCCTGATCATGGGTTGATTCATCAACCACACCCGAAAGTACTGCATTAATTTGGGTAATTACATTGACATCCATAATCATGAAGGGGGCAGCGGAAAAGCAGAGCGTTGGAACCAGCCAATATTTTTAAACCAGCGGGCAATTCACCCGCCGGTTGCCAGCAAATAATGATAGTAGCATTTTACCCTATCTTTAGCATACAAAACTCCAATTTAGAATTATTCTCGATTCATGAAGGCTTTCGCTGGCCCACGGCTTTCTTTAAAGTAGAGCCAGGGCGGGTATTTACCACAGAGAACGCTGAGACCGCCGAGATTTTTTATGCTTTTCTCTGCGTTCTTGGCGTTCTCTGCGGTGAAAT
>JACNJM010000298.1:16765-30177 GCA_014382605.1 Anaerolineae bacterium | reverse complement strand
AATATGGGGTAATTTCGAGCGTCTGGGCGAAGGTGCCGCTTATCTCAGGACAATCCGCCAACACAAAATTCCCTATCGCTTTGGGCAAACCGTCATCCGGGCAAGCGGCAACAGTCAACTCGAAAGTATCACCATTGCCCGGCTGGATCGCTTCGGAAAGCCGATCCCTGGCAGCGAAGAACAAATCCAGGCTGACACACTTTGCCTGGGCTTTGGCCTGATCCCTAACACCGAGTTGGGGCAACTTGCCGGATGCCAACAAATATACCAGCCCCAGCGCGGCGGTTGGGTTCCCTTCCGCGACGAGTACCTGCAAACCAGCCAGCCCGGTATCTACGCCGTGGGCGAGGCCGCCGGGATTGGCGGCGCGGGCATGGCCCTGCTGGAAGGGCAAATTGCGGCGTTGGCAATCACACACCGCTTTGACCAAATCTCTGCCCTGCAACGCCAACTACGCCCCATGCGCCGCTTTGCCGCCATGCTCAATACATTATTTGCACCGCCACTGGCGCTAAATGCCCTCGCTGACGACGAAACCATCCTCTGCCGCTGCCAGGAAGTGCGCGCCGGGGACATTCGTCAGGCCATTCATCAGAGCAACCTTAACCTCAGCAGCCTGAAGAACAGCACCCACACCGGGCAGGGTCAGTGCCAGGGGCGCACCTGCGGGCCGTTGCTCGCTCGCCTGATTGCCAGCGAAACGCATAACCCAATCGAGACTGCCGGGCAATTTCGCCCGCGCCCACCCATCAAACCCATTCCCCTCGGCGCGCTGGCCCAGGAGCCGCAGCCATGAACACCACGGCAGATGCCATTATCATCGGCGGCGGGATCGTGGGCGCGGCCTGTGCTTACTATCTCAGTGAGCGCGGCCTCGCCGTGCATCTCATCGAGCGCGATTTTCCCGCCAGCGGCACATCGCGCGCCTGTGATGGTCTGATCCTTCAGTGGGATAAATTGCCCGGCGCGGAGCTATCGCTGGGGCTGGCCAGCCAAAAATTATGGCATCAACTCGCCGAAGAATTAGAGACCGAAATCGGTTTTGAACAGGCAGGGACAATTTTTCTGGCTGAACAAGCCGATCAAATGGAGGTGGGCGAACAGAAAGCCGCGGCCCTGAGTGGTTCTGGTCAACGCGCCGAAGTGCTCACCCCAAAGGAGCTGCGGGAACTGGAACCGGAGTTGGCACCCGATTTAGCCGGTGGGATACTCTTCCCGGATGACTTACAGGTCGATCCGCGGCGGGCAACTTTGGCAATGCTGGCTGCCGCCCGACGCCGCGGGGCGCAGATTCACCGCGGGGAACCGGTACTCGATTTGCAGCACGCACCCGGAGACAAAGCAATCATCACGGGTGTGATCACCCCAGGCGGAAGTATCGCCGCCCCCCACATCATTTGCGCCGCGGGCGTCTGGAGCGCAGAAATCGCTCGCATGGCTGGTTTGGATATTCCCATCCGCCCGCGTAAAGGACATATTCTGGTCTGCGATATCCACCCGAAGAAAATTCACCACCCGCTGCTGGAAGGCGGCTATGCTACCACCGTACAATCGGCAGCCGAAGATGTGCAGGTGGCGCTGGCAGCCGAGATGACCACAGCGGGAAGTTTGTTATTGGGTAGCAGCCGCGAATTCGCCGGATTTGACCGCCGGGTTTTGCTGGCCGTGATACGAGCAATTGCCCAACGAGCGGCGCGTTTTTTGCCTGGGCTGGTGTATAGCTCAATAATCCGCAGTTATGCTGGCCTGCGTCCCTGGTCGCCAGATCACCTGCCGGTGATTGGCCCGGCAGAGCACGCGCCCGGTTTCTACCTTGCCAGCGGACACGAAGGCGCGGGCATCGGCCTGGCCCCAATCACCGGCAAACTTATCGCCGATTGGGTAACTAGCGCAACACTGCCTCCCTATGCCAGTGCGGTGCTCCCGTCCCGCTTTGAAGATGCCATGGAAGACAAGACAAATGTCCTCATCTAAGATTACAAAATGCGCAATATCAACAGAAGCTCTAGCAATACTGATATATTTGTAATATACTAAAGTGAACGCAACGTCCTTATGCCATGAAAACGTCAGTTTTTATAACACTCGTTTGAATATCGCGGCCTTGCGTGAAAATCTATTTTCAAACTTTGCAAAAGAGGTGATGAAATGAGCAATAATCTAACCACCGTAGTTTCTTCCAAAGATGTCACGGTTAAAATTAACCGCGAAAAAGCCACTGTTATCATCGGCGAGCGCATCAATCCCACCGGACGCAAAAAAATGCTCAAAGCCTTGCAGGCCGGAGATTTCGATATGGTGCGCCAGGATGCACTGGCCCAGGTCGCGGCGGGAGCGAAGATTCTGGATGTCAACGCGGGTGTACCCGGGGCAGACGAAGAGGCACTGCTCAAACAGGTACTCCAAACCGTGATGGATACGGTTGACGTGCCGCTGTGCATTGATACCGCCGACCCTCTGGCGTTGGAAGCTGCCCTGAAGACATACGAAGGCAAAGCGCTAATCAATTCTGTCAATGGCGAAGAACGCTCACTGGATGCGATTCTGCCGCTGGTCAAAGAATACGGCGCTGCCGTTATCGGGTTGTGCATGGACGATGATGGCATCCCCGCCACAGTTGATGATCGTCTCAAAGTCGCCACAAAAATTATTGAGCGCGCTGCTAAGCTGGGCATTGGCCCCGAAGATATTGTGATTGATCCTTTGGCGCTAACGATGGGCGCCGATCATACCGCCGGTTTTCTAGCTATGCAAACCATCGAGAGAATTGTGGCGGAGTTTGGTGTCAATATCACCATGGGCGCCAGCAATATTTCGTTTGGGATGCCCGACCGCAAACATATCAACTCGACCTTCATCGCTATGTCTATCCATGCTGGCCTGACCTGCCCAATCACGAACCCGCTGGAAGAAGAAATCGCCATCGCTGTTTTGGCAGCCGATCTTTCAATGGGCCGGGACGAATATGGGATGAACTGGATTAAAGCCTATCGCGTACGCCAAAAAGCACAAGCCGAAACCGAGTAATTGGCCCCCAAAGAGAGTGAGTGTGCGGCATGAAACCAACCGACGCTGAGCGAGCCTATACACAGATTAAGAAACAGATCGTGACAACAGCCATGTCTCCGGGTTCGGTGATCAGTGAAGCTCAATTGATCGATGAGTTAAATCTGGGCAGAACACCAATCCGCGAGGCGATTAAACGGCTGCAAGCAGAAAATCTAGTAACGGTCACCCCGCGGCGAGGTATGTTTGTAGCCGACATCACTGTTACGGATCTCACCCAGATATTTGAAGTACGCGTTGTTATTGAGTCCCTCGCTGCTCAGCTAGCGACCAAACGCATAACCCCAGATCAACTTGCAAAACTGCGACAACTTGCGCAGGAGTATCAACTCGCCAGTCTGGAAGATAAAAATGAATTAATTCAACTTGACGAGGCTTTCCACAGCTTAATTGGACAAGCAGCTCAAAACAAGTTTTTGGAAAAAGACTTGAAACATTACTACAATCTCTCTCTGCGAATATGGTACCTGGCGATCAATTTCGCTCAATCTGAAGATATTGATGTTGTAGCACATATTGAAATCTTGGAAGCCATTGAAGCGGGCAACGCAAACCGCGCTGGACTACGGATGGAAAAGCATATTAAAGAGTTCCATCAAACGATCAAACAATACCTTTAGCATATCAAACACATCCCCACCAGGATGTGGAAAAAATAACCCAAAATAATTTTGGAGGAAGATAAAACAATGAGTGAAATACTATCCGAACTCTCAACCGCCGTCATTGAAGGCAATCTGGATGATATTGTTGATCTGACAGAAGATGCCCTGGATGAAGATTTCAGCGCACAAGACATCCTTGATAAGGGCTTGATGCCCGGTATGGATCATGTTGGCGTTGAGTTCAAAGCTGGCAATATGTTCGTGCCCGAAGTGCTGCGCTCAGCGCGTGCCATGCAATCATCCATGGAACTGATCCGTCCGATGCTGGTTGCATCCGGTGTCAAGATGGTCGGCAAGGTATTGCTAGGCACCGTCAAGGGCGACCTGCACGACATCGGCAAGAACCTGGTCGGCATGATGTGCGAAGGCGCGGGTTTCGATGTCCATGACATTGGCAAGGATATTGAGCCGGATGCCTTTGTCGCCGCCGTTAAGGAATTTGAACCGGATGTGATTGGCATGTCGGCCCTGCTGACCACCACCATGCGCTCCATGGAGCACACCATCAAGGCCCTCGAAGAGGCCGGTTTGCGCGATAAGGTTAAGATCATGATCGGCGGTGCGCCGGTTACGCAGGCATTTTCGGACCAGATCGGCGCCGATGGCTATGCTTCCAATGCCGCCTCAGCCGCTGAACTTGCCAAGAAATTCGTGGCATAGGTTTTACAAAATCCAAAAGGAGCAATTTGAAAATGAGAGGCAACTATACTGTTAACTCCGGCGTGCGTTTTCGTATGCTGACGGATGACCAATTGCAAGAGCTGTATGATGGCGTCCTTCACGTACTCGAATACACCGGCCTTGAGGTACACCACGAAGAATCTCTGGAGATTCTAAAAAAAGCCGGAGCCTGGGTCGATGGCAACCGGGTACGCATCCCTTCGTATTTGGTGCGCAAATCGCTGGAACTGGCCCCGCGCAGCTTCACCGTTTTTTCGCGTGATGGCAACCCCGAGAATAATATCCACATCGGGCCGGGGCGCGCCCACTTTGGGCCTGGTCCGACCTGCCCCAACTTCATCGATGTCGAAACGATGGATCGGCGCCCCTATATTAAATCAGACGTCCCCAATGTCGCCAAAGTTGTTGATGCTCTGCCGAATGTCGATTTCTGCGAATCACTGGGCACGGTCAACGATGTACACCACGATCTCGGCGCGCTGTACGAATTTGCGGGCATGTTCCCCAATACCAGCAAGCCGATTGTGGCCTGGTCTTACGACAAATACGATTCGGCGGGCATTCACGAAATTGCCGTGGCCGAAGCGGGTGGACAAAAAGCCTTTGAACGCCGCCCGAACTATATTCACTATTGTGAACCCCTTTCTCCGTTGGTCAGCACGGGCGAAGCGTTGGATAAACTCATCTTCGCCGCCAAGCATCGTATTCCGCTGATCTTCACCCCCTGCCCCATCGCCGGTGGCACTGCCCCTGTAACCGCAGCGGGCATCATTATTCAGGGCGCGGCTGAATCGTGGATGGGCCTGACGATTGCCCAGGCCTTGCAACCCGGCTTGCCCTTCATCATGGGCGGCGTCTTCTCGGTGATGGATATGAGTTCGATGATCCTCTCCTACGGCGCGCCGGAGCTATCGTTGATGATGGCTGGTCTCACCGAACTGGCGCACTTCGCCGGGCTGCCTCTGTGGCAAACGGGCGGCTGCACCGACTCGAAGACTTTTGACGAACAGGCGATTATTGAAGGCTCGCTCTCGGTTTATTTCTCTGCGCTAACCGGTGGCGACCTGACCCACGATGTGGGCTACACCGAAAGCGCGATGACCGGTTCTGTCTTCCAGTTGACTGCCATGGACGAAGCGATTGGCTACGCCCGAAGAATCACCCGCGGCATCGAGGTCAACGAAGACACCATGGCTGTAGATGTGATTAACAACGTCGGCCCCAATGGGCACTATCTACGTGAAGAGCACACCCGCCGCCACTACAAGACCGAGTTCTGGTATCCCAATATTTGCGATCGCCGCAATTACGAAGAATGGGAAGAAGAGGGTAAAAAGACGATGAAAGATCGTACCTATGCCCGCGTGCAGGATATTCTTGCCACACACAAACCCTCCCCTATCAAACCCGAAACCGAGAAAGTGATTGATAAGGTTTTGTCTGAAGCAGAAGAACGCGTCAAAAATAGCTGATTTGGATCATTCAGGAGAACGAAAAAAAATGAGTGAAATCTACGAAAAACTATCCACCGCCATTTTGGAAGGTGATGCCGACAAGACACCCAAACTTGTCAACCGCGGATTGAAGCAAGGCTTGACCCCCAAAGAAGTTTTGGATAATGGCCTGATTGTTGGCATGGATGAAGTTGGCGTGCGTTTCAAGCGCGGCGATATGTTCGTCCCCGAAGTGCTGATGTCCGCCGATGCTATGGCCGCCGGTATGCTAATCCTGCGTCCCCTGCTGGTTGAGAGCGGCGCTGAATTGCTGGGCAAAATCGTAATGGGAACCGTCAAAGGCGACTTGCACGATATTGGCAAAAACCTGGTTAGCATGATGTGTGAAGGCGCGGGTTTCGAAATCGTCAATCTTGGCTTCAATGTAGAACCCGATGTCTTCATTAACGCCATCAAAGAACATCAACCTGCGATTGTGGGTATGTCGGCCATGCTGACCACCACCATGCGGGCGATGGGTCATACGATTAAGGCGATTGAAGAAGCCGGGTTACGCGACACGGTCAAAGTTTTTGTTGGCGGAGCGCCCGTTGACAAAGAATTTGCCGACACTATCGGCGCCGATGGCTATGGCTCAAACGCCCCCGGCGGCGCCGAACTCGCCAAGCAGCTCGTTGGGGCTGCATAAGGTTTACGGTGCATTTGTGACTTCATCCAACGGATTGCCCATCGTCGTGATTGCTTGCAAGGTGTTTCAATCGCTGCTGGAGAAATTGATGCCAGCCGATATGGCTGAACAGGTTACCTTTATGGATTATGGCCTGCACCGCGTGCCCTCCAAGCTCACCTGGGCAGTTCAAGATGCGATTGACGCGGTGGAACATCCTAGCCTGATTGTTTTAGGCTACGGGCTATGCGGCAACGGACTTAAGGGCATAAATGCCCGGCAGCACACGCTGCTAATCCCCCGTACTGATGATTGCATTGCTATCTTGCTGGGTTCATATAAAAAGTACATTCAGGAATTTGATACAACCCCCGGCACCTACTACCTTACCAAAGGCTGGTTAGAAGCTGGCAGCAATCCCCTCCAGGAGTACGAAGAGATCAAAGAAAAGTATGGCGAAAAAGATGCCACATGGATCATGGATCAGCAATATCAGCATTACGAACGGCTAGTATTCGTAACCCATAACCAGGAAGATTTGGAAGCGTACCGCCCCCAGGCCCAAGAAGTGGCCGAATACTGCCAACGCTGGGGCTACCGCTACGAGGAAGTGCTAGGGTCTGACATCTACGTGCGCCGTCTGATTGAGGTTGCCATGGCAATCGACAAGACCGACAGCGATTTCGTAGTCATCCCCCCGAACGGCGAAGTCACACAAGATTTATTCATGCGCTAAAAACCGATACGAGAAAATACCTTCCCCAACCTGACTTCGTGAATAACATCATGATTTCAGGAAGAACAGGAGAACCAATCATGCAAAGAAGGAAAACTAATTATCTCGTGAATGCCACTCCAACATTTGAGGTGCTCTCACAAGATGAGATTGAAGCAATTTACAACTCAGCTCTAACAGTGCTGTATGAAACCGGCGTGCGCGTGTACGAACCAACGGGTATCGAACTGGCATATTCCGGTGGCGCCATCATCGAAGATCGCACCGACGATAGCGCACTGGTGAAAATTCCGCCGTGGCTGGTTGACAAAGCCCTGGCAACCTTACCCGGCAAAGTTGTTACCCGCGGCCCCGACCGCAAATACAAGATGGAACTCTATAAAGATGCCATCACCTTCGGGCCGGGTTCTGACACCCCCTTTACGATTGATCCCTACACCGGCAAACGCCGCCGCGCCACCTACAAAGACGTGAAGAATTTCGCCCGTCTGACACAGGCTTTGCCCAATCTTGACTTTCACATGTCGCTGGGCATCGTGCAAGATGTAGCCGTGGGAACCTATGACCGCTGGCAATATCTGGCGATGCTCGAAGGCACCACCAAGCCCATCAACATCACCGCCGTTGATCTCGAAGGTCTCAAAGACCAGCTTGAAATGGCCTATATCCGTGTGGGCGGCAAAGACGAATGGCGCAAAGGCCCGCTATTCTCGCTCTACATCGAGCCAGTATCGCCGCTGAGTCATTCCGAAGAAGTTATCCAAAAGCTGATCTTCGCCACGGATAATGAAATCCCCTTCGTCTACACCCCCTGCCCCCTGGCTGGCGCTACCGCCCCCACCACATTGGCCGGAACTGCCGTCCAGGCGCTGACCGAATCTCTTTTGGGCATCGTCCTCAGCCAATTGCGCAAACCGGGCGCGCCGATGATTATCGGCGGCCTGATGTCCAATATGGATATGCGCACCACGGTGTACTGCTACGGCTCCCCCGAAATGGCGTTGCTCAGCGCGGCCTACACCCAAATTACCAAATGGCTGGGCGTGCCGATGTACGAAACCGCGGGCTGCTCCGATTCGAAAATGTTCGACGAACAAGCCGCCATGGAAGCCACCATGAATATTGCCACCGCAGCGCTAGTTGGCGGCAATATGATCCACGATGTAGGCTATCTCGAACAGGGTCTCACCAGTTCGCCCGATATGATGGTTGCCTCCAACGAGATTATCTCGATGGTCAAACGCATCCTCAAGGGCATCCCGGTAACCGACGAGACTAAAGCCCTGAACGTGATCGAAGATGTTGGCCCTGGTGGACACTATCTCGACCACGACCACACCTACACCCGCTTTAAAACCGAAATCTGGCGACCTGATATAATCGACCGCCAGGTGTGGGAAAATTGGGAAGCGGCGGGCAGCAAAACTTTCCGCGACCGGGTACATGACCGCGTTATCGAAATTTTAGGAGCCGAGGAAGAACCGCTCCTCGATGAAAAAATGTACAAAGAACTACGCCGCGTATGTGAATTGGCCGACGAACGCCATAAAGGCGAAGAACTCGACTACAATATGTTTGGTTAGTTCAAGAATTTCACCACAAAGGCACAAAGGCCACTAAGAATTTCTGAGTGACTTTTGTGTCTTTGTGGTTCACTAAATCTCACGCAAAGCCGCAAAGTCGCCAGGTTTTTTTGAGTTTTTCTTCGCGTCTTGGCGCCTTTGCGTGAAAAAATTAGCGAAGAGACAAAACTTGAAAAACAAGAAACAAACACAAGAAGCCCTCGTTTTGGGCATTGATACCGGCGGCACCTACACCGACGGCGTGCTGCTGGAATATCACTCGCGCACGGTTTTAGCCGCGCACAAAAGCCTGACCACCAAGCGCGATTTTGCGATTGGGATCGAAAAAGTCATCGAAGGCATTCAAATTCAAGACCCTTCGAGCATTCAAATGGTCTCGATCTCGACAACCCTGGCTACCAATGCCATCGCCGAAGGAAAAGGCAAACGCGTGGCGCTGTTCCTGATTGGCTATGACCCTGAATTGGTGGCATCGTTCCAGATGGAACGACACTTTGCCACGCCCAATTTCTATTATTTTGCCGGGGGACATGATCTGTTCGGGCAGGAAAAAGAACCCCTGGATTTGACCGCTCTGCTCGAAAAAACCAGCCAGCTTAAAAGCCAGGTTGATGCGATCGCCATTTCGAGTTATTTCAGCCCCCTCAACCCCGAACATGAGACCCGCGCATATAATGCCATTTCAAAGGTTTGCGATTTGCCCATCGTCCTTGGGCATCAACTCTCAACAAAGCTCGGCTCGGTGGAACGCGCCACAACCGCGGCCTTAAACGCTTCGCTGCTCTCGGTACTGCAAGATTTTATTGTAGCCGTGCGGCGCGCCATGGAACACCGCGGCATCGATGCCCCGCTAATGGTGGTGCGCGGCGACGGCACACTGATGAGCGATGAATTTGCCGCTCGCTCCCCCGTTGAAACCATTCACTCTGGCCCGGCGGCCAGCGCTATCGGCGGGCGTTTTCTCTCGCACCAGGACGACGCGCTGATCCTAGATGTGGGCGGCACCACTACCGATCTGGCGTTGATCCAAGGCGGGAATGTGACTATTAGCGAAACTGGGGCATCCGTTTCTGGGTATAAAACCTCGGTCAAGGCGGCCAACCTGCTCTCAATTGGTTTGGGCGGCGACAGCCATATTACGGTAGACCGCGAGAATAATATTGTCATTGGCCCGGAGCGCGTCGTTCCGCTGGCCTATCTGGCGTATCAACATCCGGAGATTCAAAACCGTCTCAAGGCGCTGATCCAGAAAACCTGGCCGCCGCCTACCCCCAATTGGCTGGAATACTGGTTCTTATTGCGTGATCCCGGCGATAATCTGCGTGCATTTTCAGACCGCGAGAAAACGCTGATCAAGATTCTAAAAGCTGGCCCCATCGCCATCCCCGATCTTGTCAAGCAAGTCAACGCCCTGCACAAAAATCAACTTGGGGCCGATGAATTGATCCGCCGCGAGATTATTGGCAAAGCGGGGCTGACCCCCACCGATTTGCTGCATATTGATGGGCGGCACACGCCCTGGGATGTAAAAGCCGCAAAATATGGGTTGAAGTTGCTCAGTAATCATCTGCATTGGGAAGAGCCTGGCCTGACGGAGTTTATCTGGACGCTGAGCAGTGAGTTGATTGCCAAAGCGATCATAGAATTTCTCACTGAGAAAAGCATCCCCCCGAGTTCGGCACACAGCCCCGATCTTGGTTTGTGGTTCTTCCGCAACAGCCTGTATGCTGAACATCCCCACCTCGCCACGCAAATCCACCTGCAATATCCCATCATCGGCATCGGCGCTCCTGCCGATATTATGCTGCAAGATGTTGCCAAACTGCTGTATACCGAGCTAATTTTGCCCGACCACTATTACGTTGCCAATGCCGTCGGCGCGATTGCGGGCAGTGTGATGGTATCCGAAGAAATTTTGATCTATCCGCACTTATCTGAAGCCGGGATGGATGTGATTAGCTACTACGTGCAGGCACGTGATGGGCGCGAAGAATTTGAAGAACTTACCGATGCGCTGGGGCATGCCCGAAAATCGGGCCACGATCGGGTGTTGAGTGCGGCCTTGCGTTCGGGTGCAGACAACCCGCAGGTGGTGGTCGAAGAGATCGCCGACGGGATTGATAGTTACCGCATCCGTTTACAAGCCGTTGGCAACCCGCGGCTTTCGAAATAGAGCAAGAATATCTGATCTCCGAAATCAGCACGGGAGAAAATATGATGGAACTGGTTCGAGTAGATACCCAACGCGCATATGCCGTGATCCGTGAAAAAATTACGACCCTGGAACTTGCGCCAGGCGCGCCGGTTGATGAAGGGAAGCTGGCCCTCGAACTGGATGTGGGGCTGGTGCCTGTAAGAGAAGCAATTAAGCTGCTCGTACACGATCACCTGATCGAGGCTCCCTCGATGGGTTTGTTCGTTGCCGAGGTAAAGATTCCAGAGCTGAGGCAGATTAGCGAAATCCGCCTGTTGCTGGAATGCTACTGTGCGCAGCAAGCTGCCAAATATGCCACCCCCGACGATTTGGTGGTGCTGGAGGCCTTGTGCCGCGAACAATCCCAGGTACCCGCTGATGAGCCGCGTTTGCTCTTTGATCTGGATCATAAATTCCACCAGGCAATTGCGCAGGCGGCGCATAATAAATATCTGGCCGATATTCTGGATGATTTCTTTGGTCTGTCGCAGCGTTTGTGGTTTTTAGCGCTGCCCCATCTGGAATTTTTACCCACCGCGGTAGAGAAGCACTTAGAACTGGTTGCGGCCATTAAAGTCCAAGATGAAGACCGCGCTGAAGCCATTATGCGCCAGCACATTCAGGGCTTTTACGATAAGGTTTTTGAAATCCTGCAGAATTTATCCCCGCAGTAATTATGAGTGTTCATTGTAACCATCGGGTTTCAATTTCATCCAACCAAAAAGAAGCCACAGAGCACACAGAGTTCACAGAGAAAAAAACAAACAGAACTCTTTTCTCTGTGAACTCTGTGGCGATTTTTTGAAATATCAGGAAAAAATTATGCCCAAAGTAACCGTCATTTATGGCGAAGAAATTAAAACAGTGCAAGCCCAAAAAGGCGAACTTCTGGGTGATGTGATTGCCCAAACTGGCCTACCCCTCGAACAGCCCTGTGCCGGTCGCGGTACCTGCGGCAAATGCAAGGTACTCGTCGAAGAAGGTGTCGGTCAGCCCGATGAGATCGAACTCGAAAACCTGAGTGCAGGCGAACTTACGCTGAACAACCGTTTGGCCTGCCGTGCCCGCATCGAAGAAGATTCGCGTCTGGTACTCTCGCCCATCGTGGTGTATTCCAATAAAATCTTCAAAAGCAGTTCCCGCTATAAACGCGAAAAAGATGTGCCGTTGGGCCTGGCAATTGACTTTGGCTCTACAACCGTGGCCGCTTTTCTCACCATGCTCGATACCGGCGAAGTCGCCGCGGGCGGTGGCGGATTGAATCAGCAAACGGTGTACGGCGCCGATGTGATTTCACGCCTGGCTGCAGCTCTGGATAACCCTGAGAACGCGGAGCGACTGCAACGTCTGGCGCTGGCTTCCATAAATCAGGCCGTCGATTCGCTCAAACTCTCCAAGCGCATCCTCGAGCGCGTACAACGCGTTACCATCGTTGGCAACGTGGCTATGCACCATCTCATATCCAAACAACCGCTGGAATCGATCTCGATGATGCCCTTCCAGCCGCATAGCGCCGCTTCGATTCGGGATGCTCAATATTTGATGGGCGGCATTTTCCCCGAGCACATCCAGGTTATGCTCCCCCCATTGATCGGTGGTTTTGTGGGCTCGGATGCGCTGGCCTGTCTGGCCTATTTCAATTTTGATAACCCACCCGGGCCAATGGCGGCCATTGATTTGGGCACCAATGGCGAAGTCATGGTCACCGACGGCAAGCGCATTCTAACCGCTTCGACCGCGGCAGGCCCAGCCTTTGAGGGCGTCAACATTTCTTGCGGCACACGCGCTATTGACGGCGCAATTGTGGATACCCAACTCCAAGATGGTCAGCTTGGTCTGGAAACCATCGCCGATGCAGAACCTATCGGGCTGACCGGTTCCGGTTTGCTTAGCGCGGTCAACCAATTCCGGCAGGCGGGCGTAATTGACCCCAGCGGACGGATTCTCCCCGAACCCGAAGGCTATGCCCATCTCATCGGTAGCGATGAATACGGGGCACGCTCGATTGATCTCATTGAAGATGGCTCTCTTAAACTTACGCAACTCGATGTGCGCGAACTGCAAAAAGCCAAAGGCGCGATTCGCGCCGCCATTGACGTGCTAATGATGCAACTCAACCTGAAGCCTGAAGATTTGCAAAAAGTAGTCCTCACTGGTTCCTTCGGCGGGCAGGTGGATATTGACGCCATCATCAACATCGGCATGATTCCCCCGGTTGCGCCAGAAGTCGTCGAAACTACCGCCAACGGAGCCGGATTCGGCGCGGCGATCTTCCTCTCGGAGGAGGGTTTTGCGCTGGGCGAAAAACTGGCTGCCAAAGCAGAGCAAATTGATCTCGATTTGGATGCTAACTTCAATATGTTGTA
>JACNJM010000298.1:13052-15909 GCA_014382605.1 Anaerolineae bacterium | reverse complement strand
ATTATGAACACCACCGAAGTCGCGTTTGCTGCCATCCTGGCCTACTTCATTTTGGGTGAGCGCCTGGATATTTGGCAAATTATTGGCGCAGCTTTGGTCGTCAGCGGCGTAATTCTCATTTCGCTCCCCAACGGAAAGACCAAAAGTGCCTGACTTCATCCCTCGCTAACCAAAAACCGGGCTGCCTGCAGCCCGGTTTTTGATTTTTTCATGATTGAATTAATCTTCCAGCGTGGAGGTATCGCCTTCATCCAACCCCAGAGCACGCGCCTTAAGCAAACGGCGCATAATCTTGCCGGAGCGCGTTTTGGGCAGCTTATCGACAAAGGTGATTTCCTCGGGGCGGGCGATCTTACCGATGTGATCACTAACGTGCTGGATGAGTTCATCGGCCAGCGCAGGGGCAGCCCCAACGCCCGCACGCAAAATACAGTAAGCATGAATGGCCTGCCCCTTCACATCATGAGGCAAACCAATTGCCGCGGCTTCAGCTACTGCCGGATGGCTGACCAGTGCGCTTTCAATCTCGGCTGTTCCCAAACGATAGCCAGAAACCTTAATCACATCATCCACACGCCCGATAATCCAGAAATAGCCGTCGCTATCGCGTTTGGCGGAGTCACCTGTAGTGTAGTAACCGGGGTATTTGCTCCAGTATTGCTCCACATAACGATCAGGGTTTTTATAAATTGTGCGCAACATGGCAGGCCAGGGGTGTTTGAGTACCATATAGCCTTCTTCGCCATCGGCAACAAGATTGCCATCGTCGTCCAGAATTTCAGCCTCCTGCCCAAAGAAGGGGCGCGTCCCGGAGCCGGGCTTGAGCGGCACCACTGGGGTAGGTGTAATCATAAAGTTGCCGGTTTCCGTCTGCCACCAGGTATCCATAATCGGGCAGCGTTCCCCACCAATCACGCGGTGATACCATTTCCAGGCTTCTGGATTGATCGGTTCTCCCACCGAACCCAGCAGGCGCAGCGAAGAAAGATCATGTCGGTTAGGCCAGGATTCGCCGAAACGCATCAGGCCGCGGATTGCAGTTGGCGCGGTATAAAACACCGACAGGCCGTATTTGGCAATCAATTTCCACCAGCGGTCGGGATAAGGGTAATTTGGCGCGCCCTCATACATGAAGGAGGTAGCCCCCAGCACCAGGGGGGCGTAAACAATATAGGAGTGCCCGGTAATCCAACCGGGGTCAGCCGCGCACCACCAGCGGTCGTCATCCTGCAAATCAAAGACATATTTCAGCGTTGTCGAGGTTCCCACCATGTAGCCGCCGTGAGTGTGCAAAATGGCTTTGGGCGTGCCCGTAGTGCCGGATGTATACAGAATAAAAAGAGGGTCTTCGGCATCCAACTTTTCGGTTTCGCAGTCGCCGTTGGCAATCGGTAATTGGGCCAAATCGTGATACCAATAATCGCGGCCTGTTTCCATATAAACTTCCTGACCGGTACGCTTGACTACGATGACAGTTTGTACCGAAGGTGAGTGTTTGACCGCTTCGTCCACAATCTGTTTAAGTTCAACAATTTTCCCCCGCATCCAACCGCCATCAGCAGTGATTACCACTTTCGATTCCGAATCATCAATGCGGCCTTGCAAAGCATCCACACTAAAGCCGCCATAGACAACCGAGTGGATTGCGCCAAGTTTGGCACAGGCCAGCATGGCGAACATGATCTCCGGGATGCGCCCCATATAAATGGTGACGCGATCCCCTTTGCCGACGCCCATGGCTTTGAGGATATTGGCGAACTGATTAACCTCGCGGTTCAATCCGTGATAGGAAATCGCCCGGCTGTCTCCAGGCTCACCTTCCCAGATTAATGCCAGTTTATTTCTGCGCCAGGTTTTAAGATGACGGTCAATCGCATTATGCACAATATTTGTCTGCGCGCCAACAAACCACTTATAAAATGGCGCCTTGCTATCATCCAAAACCTGATCCCATTTTTTGTACCATTCCAGTTCTTCGGCTTCACTGGCCCAAAAACCTTCCAGGTCTTCTGCTGCCCATTGGGCAGTTGCTTCCCAATCTTTGAGGCGGGCTTTTTCGACCACCTCGGCAGATGGGTAAAAAACCTCACCTTGTAGTTGTTTTTTTGCTGTCATAAAGTCAACCTCCATTGACAAATACCGCTAAAATTTTGCCGCATAGTATGAGAAACCCGAATTAAGGAAAATAGACACGCCCAATCTAAAAAAATGGCGATGATTAAGAGACTTCTTCCCCTAAAACCGCGGCTATACGCTCAATTGCCCGCTCGATATTTTCAACCGAATTGGCATACGAAAGCCTCAGGTAGCCTTCGCCATACTCACCAAAGGAAGTGCCGGGCAACAAAGCCACCCCGGCTTCGTCCAACAGCCAGTTGGCAACTTCATTCGAAGATTTTCCCAATGCTTTTATATTTGGGAAAACGTAAAACGCGCCTTGCGGCTTCTGGCAAGTGATACCCGGCAAATTGTTCAAACCTGCCACAATCACATCACGCCGCCGCTGATACTCAGCCACCACCACATCCACCTGATCTTGCGGCCCGCTGACAGCCTCCATTCCGGCGTATTGAACAAACTGTGCCGTTGAACCAACGGAATGCGTTAGCAACAGCCCTACACGCCGAGCCAACTCTTTGGGCATAATCCCATACCCTAACCGCCAGCCCGTCATGGCATAGGTTTTGGAAAAACCATCCATAATGATGGTTCGCTCGGCCATACCTGGCAAAGCGTAGATCGAAGGCGCAACATCCCCATCATAGACGATGCGGGCGTAAATCTCATCGGAGAGCACCCAGGCATCGTAGCGTTGGGCGGCTGCGGCAATATGCTCCAGATCAGCTTTGGGCATCAC
>JACNJM010000298.1:0-12702 GCA_014382605.1 Anaerolineae bacterium | reverse complement strand
GCATCCTCGGCGATCAGCGCCCGAAACGCAGGCATCCCCGCCGGAGGGGTGTAGCGCGTCTTGCCCTCGGCGATTGCGCGCACTCCTTCCAGAGAAATATTCGCAAATGTATCGAAATCAGGTTGACCAATTTCAAGATGGATAATCTCACGGCCCTGAGCTTCCAGAGCCTGGGCACGCGCCAAAACTTCGTAAGCGCCTTCTGCTTTCAAGTGATCTGTGCGACTGGCGTATGTCATTTTTATAGTACCTCCAATGGCTTCAGGATTTTTTGCAGAAAAAAATCACGCCTGGTGATTTGCAGCGTAATCTAACGCCTGGGTAAGGTCGGCGATCAAATCATCGGCATCTTCAATGCCAACAGAGTAGCGGATCAGGCTCTCGGGGATACCCATCGCGGCGCGTTGCGCTTCGGTGACTTCCACATGGCTGGTTGTGCGCGGCGGCCCGGCAACGGTTTCAACCGGCCCCAGGTTGGCCGCAATATGGGCATATTTCAGGCGCGGCAGAAATGTCCGCACAGCATCAAAACCACCATCCAGAAAGAAACTCAGCATGCCACCAAAGTCGCGCATCTGTTTTTTGGCGATGTCATGGTTTTCATGCATTTCCAGGCCGGGATAAAATACATCTTTGACAAAGGGATGAGTTTTCAAAAAACGCGCGATTTTCATGGCATTCTCACCCTGGCGCTGAACGCGCAAAGCCAAAGTTTTTAGCCCGCGAATCATCAAATAAGCTGCCATCGGATGCAAAGTTGCCCCATTAATCTCGCGATAGGCAAAAGCGCCTTGTACCAATTTTTCAGAACCGCACAAGATGCCGCCCAGCGCATCGGCATGCCCGCCAATATATTTAGTGGCGCTGTGGACGACAAGATCAGCGCCCAACGCTAGCGGGTTGGTGTTGATCGGCGTGGAAAATGTGTTATCCACGATTACAACTGCGCCTGCCGCGTGCCCGGCTTCTGCCAAACGTGCAATATCAACAACCTTCAAGGTGGGATTCGTCGGAGTTTCAATATACAAAACCCGGCAGCCCTTGGCAACCTCAGCCTCAATCGCTTCGTGGTCGGTTGTGGCGCACAGCGTTACGTCAATATGGATACGCGGCAAAAAACGCGTGAAAATTTCGTTGGTGCCGCCATAGGTATCTTTGATCGATACAACGCGATCTCCTGGCTTGAGCAGCGAATAAAGCGTATTGCTGATCGCCGCCATCCCGGTAGAAAAACTGGTCGCGGCTTCTGCACCTTCCAGTTGGCGCATTTTTTCTTCAAATACCGCCACAGTTGGATTCGTATTGCGACTGTAAATATGGCCTTCTTCCTTCCCCAAAGCAACATTGTACCAGTAGTCCAGATCATCATAACCATAACTGACACTGTGCACAACCGGAACCTGCGTAGAACGCTGCCAGCCATCTTTTTTCTCTTCGCCGCCCCAAACCGACAGTGTGTTATAGCCCGGTTTATTTTGATAGGTCATAATATGCTCCTCGTCATCGATTTCTTCATAGATTTTGTCTACCCACTCAGCATAGAAGTCCCGCACGCCATTTTCCGAAATTCTCCAGCTCCACAGGGACCAGCTTATTGTGTATTATACTAATGTCCGCATATACTGCACGTCATTCTGCTACTTTACTCAAGGAGATAACCATGCCCGACCCGCGTGTATCCAAATTAGCTCAGGTTTTAGTGCAATACTCGCTCAACCTACAACCCGGTGAACAGTTTATTTTGCGCACCAGCCCGCTGGCCGAGGAACTCAGCCTGGAAGTTTATAAAGAAGCCATCATCGCCGGAGCGAATGTCAATTTGCAAATCAGCCTGCCCGGCGCGTCTGAAATATTTTTCAAATACGCGAATGATGCTCAATTGGAATATATCTCCCCACTACGGCGAATTATAGTCGAAGAATTTGACGCCAGTCTGTATATCGAAGCTGAACATAATACGCGCGAACTCAGCGGCACCGATCCGGCCAAGCAGGCCCAGTTTAGCAAAGCGGGCGCAGAAATTAGCAAAATTTTCATGGAGCGCGCCGCCCGTAAAGAACTCAAATGGTCGCTGACCGTCTATCCCACCCATGCTATGGCGCAGGAAGCCGATATGAGTCTGAGCGAGTATCAGGATTTTGTGTACGAAGCAGGGATGCTGCACCTGGATGATCCGGTGGCCTTCTGGAAAAATGAGGGCAAACGCCAACGTGAATTGATCGCCTGGCTCGCTGGACGCGATCAGGTTGCACTCAAAGGCAGCAATGTCGATTTGAGTTTCTCGATCAAAGAGCGCACCTTTGAACCTGCCGACGGCAAATACAATTTTCCCGATGGCGAGATTTTCACCGCTCCGGTGGAACCCTCCGCTAACGGCTGGATTCGCTTCTCGTATCCAGCCATCTACGGCGGGCAAGAAATCGAAGACATCGAATTATGGTTTGAAAATGGCAAAGTTATCAAAGAAAAAGCCAGCAAAGGGCAAGAGCTGCTCACCGCGTTGCTCAACACAGACGAGGGCGCGCGCTACCTGGGCGAGTGGGGCATCGGCACGAATTATGGCATCCAACGCTTCACCAAAAATATGCTCTTCGACGAAAAAATAGGCGGCACCATTCACCTGGCAGTTGGCGCAGGCTACCCCGAAACCGGCAGCAAAAACGAATCGGGCATTCACTGGGATATGCTCTGCGACATGGCTGAGAGCGAAATTCGCGTCGATGGCGATTTATTCTATAAGGATGGAAAGTTCGCGGTGTAATTCACTCCGCCCCGCAAAAAAAGCAGGATGGAAAAAATCCCATCCTGCTTTTTTTGCTATGGTGTGCAACTTTCCCCGAGATGATCGGTAGTAATCCAGCCCGAAATACTGCCTCCACCCGAACTGGGCTGATAGGTCACAAAAACCCAACAGCCGCGCTGAGTCGTCGTAACGTATAGCGTGGCCCCTTTTGGTACGGTAAACAGGTTTTGTGATACTGCGGTGGCTCCCAGATAAATAATAGTTTCGTCTACCGTCTTTTTCAGCGAATAGCTATGCGTGGGTGTACTGGTCAGCGTCGGCGTGAAGGTCTGCGTAGCCGTCGGCGACTCCGTTTGCGTGGCAGTAGGTGTGTAGCTGGGCGTGAGGGTAATTGTCGGCGTTTCGGTATACGTGGCTGTCAACGACGGCGTGAACGTAAGTGTGAGGGTTGACGAAGGCGTAATCGTAAAAGTAGCCGTATTTGTAGGGGTACTGGATGGCGTTGGTGTAAAAGTGGGTATTGGCGTGGACGTTTGCGTAGGTGTCGGCGTTTCTGTTGTCAGAAAACTGATCCGCACCGGAAAACTAAAGAACAGAGCAATCAGCGCCACTGTAAAACAAGAACTCAACACTGCCGATAGTAAAATCCACAGGTAAATCATTTTTGGGGATTGGTTAGATGGAATCGATTCGCTGGGTCGGATCATCGGATAACCTTCTTGCTCATCAGTTTTATAAAAAACAGCATAGGGCTGCTACCGTGCAAAGAGAGTATAAACGAGAACGTTTCGGGAGGCAAACCCAAACATCCATAGTAAAAAATCGACCCTCCATTTTATGATATACTCAATTTATGGAACGCATAATCATTGTGGCCAACCAAAAAGGTGGCGTTGGCAAAACGTCTACCGTTGTCAACTTGGCCGCCGGATTAGTGCAATTAGGTCATCGTGTCGCTGTCATCGACCTCGATTCGCAGGGAGCGCTCACCATCAGCCTGGGATTCGATCCGTATACCGTCCGTCCATCTACCTACAACTTACTGCTCGACGAGAATATTGCCTTTGCCGACGTACTCAAAGATACGGGAAAAAACATCGCACTGGCCCCCGCCAATGCCGAGTTGATCGCTGCCGAATACAAGCTTTACAGCCAATCTGAGCGCACGGAGCGACTGCGCAATATCCTTCAACTACCGCGCGAGCCGTTTGATTTCATCCTCATCGATACCGCGCCTAACCTGGGATTAGTCACCGTGAACGGGCTGGCCGCGGCCCACGAACTACTCATCCCCGTGGCAGCCAACTATCTCTCGATGCGCGGTGTGCGTTCCCTGCTCGATTCAGTCTGGCTGATTCGTGAGAAGTTAAATCCGCAACTCAAACTTCTGGGCGTACTCCCCACGCTGGTGCATCCCAAAGCCGCTCACGCAAAATCGGCCATCTACGAAATGAAGACCGTCTTCAAGCAGAAAGTATTTCATGCTTTCATTCCCTACGACGACGTTGCAGCAACCGCACCAGCTATGCGTAAAAGCGTTTTGGAGTATGCGCCCAATAGCGCCGTGGCGACTGCTTACTTGTATCTTGCTAAGGAGGTAAGCTATGCTAAATAAACTCTCTCAAGACCCGCTGGAAGGCAAAGGGGAGGAAATGATTCCACAACGGGGATTGCCTTTTGATGATATTGACGAAACCCCTCTGGAAGAGATTCCCCCCGAAGAACGCATTCCAGACTTCTCCGAGGCGGAGATCACCCCCCGGGCCACAGAATCCACCCCAGAAGAGATTCCCGCTGACGACAACCATCCTTTTGATGATGGCGATGAACCCTCGTTCCAGTTGTCCGCCGAAGAAAGTGAAGCGCTGATGGGCGATACCGAAGGAATATTTACAATGGAAGCTACGCCCTGGGAACTGACCGAAACAGAAGCAGAAGCTTTTATGGGCAGCGCCGATGAGGCCTTCAATCCGGAGCCTGAAGCCACACCCGAAGAAGATCGCAGCCTGCATGGCCCCCCCGGAGAAATTGCGCTGGTTGAACACTTTGCCGAACCCAAAGAGACAGAACCAGATATGGGTATGAGTACCCACCTCGAGGATGATCCTGCTGAAATCGAAAAACTCTTCGCCGACGAACTGGCGCAGCCCTCTAGCCCGATCCCTGCACAACCCGCACCAGGCATTGTCCACGCGGCCGGAGGAGTGCAACACGAAGCACAATCTGCTGAAGATGCAATGATCGAATTGCTAGTAACCGACGAAGACATGCTGGCAATGTGGCGCAGAGCCGATCAGGCTCAAAAAGATGTCAAGCGGCTGATTTCCACTTTATATATCGCCCGACAGCAGCTAAATCATATTCAGGCGGCGCGCAATGAGCTAATGGCCGGGAAAGCCTATTACGAAGATGCCGAGCGACATATCAACGAAGTCGAATTTCGTGTGCAGTTAAGCATTCAATTAGATAAACTAGCGAAGACAACTATCCCGCGACTCTATGTATATCTGGCGAGTTGGTTCATCATCACTGTTGCTTTGCTATTCATTTTCGGTGAAAATATTTTTTCAGCCGAGGGATCATCGCTTTACTTCCTGGCTGGAAGTATGCTTTGGGGCGGTATGGGTGGACTGGTTGGGGCACTCATGCCACTGATCAAGCATTTTTCGGTTGAACAAGATTTTGCCCCACGCCATAACTGGTGGTATATCGCCAGCCCCTTCGTCGGCAGTGTGATGGGCGCCATCATCTATCTGTTTATGATGCTGGGTTCACTATCCATCACATCCGGCGAAGTTTCTTCCCCGGTGATTATCTATATCCTCTCCGGATTAGCCGGGTATCAACATAAAATTTTCACGAATCTGGTCAAACGTATGTTGAAAGTATTGGAATTTGACGGACAAGAAGAAGTTGAAGAAGAAGTTGAGCCAAAAACCAGTTCCGGATAGCCAACAAAAAAGGGGCGGGTGGCTTTGCCGCCCGCCCCTTTTTTGTTAATCTTGTCGACCCCAAACAACACCTTCGATCAAACGTACAATCCTCAGCCCCCAGGAACGCAGCTTGACATACAATCGATATAGGCCGTGCAAGCGATAAGGCCACATCTTCGGCTTTTCAACGGGCAAGGGGCCAGTCCACTGAGCCAGCAATGCCCCCCAGGTCAGGCCAGCGCCAAATCCTACAAATACAATTCGATCTCCGGGCTGAATGCGCCCATCTGTGATTGCTTCTACCGCCGCCAAAGGGATTGATGCGGTAGATGTATTTCCATAACGTTCCAGATTAATCACAAAACGCTCGAGGGGCAGTTTCAAGCGTTTCGCCGCGGTTTCAATAATCCGCTGGTTCGCCTGATGAGGAACCACCCAATCAACATCATCTAACGTAAAATTGGCCTTTTTTACAACATCCTCGGTGGCCTGTGCCATCACGCGGGTAGCAAAGCGGAACACTTCCCGTCCATTCATCTGGATAAAATGCTGCTTATCCTTAACAGTTTGGTAACTGGTAGGGAGTTTGCTGCCTCCTGCGGGAACCGTTAATAAATCTCCACCAGACCCATCCGAGCGCATAACAGCAGATAAAACGCCACCTGGCTCCTGGCTGGCTTGTAATACAAACGCGCCAGCGCCATCCCCAAAGAGAATGCAGGTGGAGCGATCTTCCCAATCCACTAGACGCGAGAGGGTTTCAGTACCAATTACTAGCGCTGTATGAATGGCTCCGGAGCGAATTGATTGTGCGACTATATTTACAGCAATGATAAAACCGGTGCAAGCAGCAGATAAATCGAAAGCGCCTGCTCGCGTGGCGCCAATGCGGTCCTGAATCAGTGAAGCCGTCGATGGAAACAAATGCTCCGGAGAAGATGTTGACACGACAATCAAATCTACATCATGCGGGCTAATATTTGCCACTTTGAGGGCTTTTAGCGCAGCTTCAGCGCCCAGGCTGGCAGAACTTTGTCCTTCTTCTGCAATATGGCGTTGGGCAATACCTGTTCGGCTGCGAATCCACTCATCATTGGTCTCAACAATTTTAGCTAAATCAGCATTTGTCATTATGTTGGCAGGTACACTTGTGCCCCAGCCGGTAATATGCGCAAAATAGTTCATCATCTTATCTCCCTATGCCTGCGCCTGATAACGGCTAACAATAATTGAAGCATTGTGACCGCCAAAGCCAAACGAGTTTGACAATATATGTTCAACCTGCGCTGGGCGTGCCACGTTGGGAATATAATCCAGGTCACAGTCTGGATCAGGAAATTCGTAGTTTATCGTTGGCGGCAAAATACCATTTAAGAGTATCTTCACACAGAAGATCGCTTCCAATGCACCGGCAGCTCCTAGTAGATGCCCGGTCATGGATTTAGTTGATGAGACAGGAATTGCATACGCTAATTCGCCAAAAACGGTTTTGATCGCCGCCGATTCACTTTTATCGTTTAATGCCGTGCTGGTGCCGTGAGCATTGATATAACCAAGTGCGTCCTTGTTCAAACCGGCATCATCCAAAGCAGCCTGCATACACAAGGCAGCGCCAGCGCCATTCTCGGAAGGGGCAGAAAGATGATAGGCGTCATTCGTCGCGCCGTATCCGCTGATCTCTGCTAGTATTCGCGCACCGCGGTTTTGCGCATGAGCGAGCGATTCCAATACAAGCACGGCTGCTCCCTCACCCATGACAAAACCATCCCGTTGGGCGTCAAAAGGGCGCGATGCACGGGTAGGATCATCATTACGAGTAGACAAAGCGCCCATCACATTCATACCTGCCATCGCGATCGGCACAATTGCAGCCTCAGTTCCACCTGCCAACATGACATCTGCCTGTCCTCTCCGGATGATCTCGGTAGCTTCTCCAAGCGCATTCGTGCCTGTGGCACAGGCGGTAACTACAGCAAAATTAATCGCTCGAATTCCTAGATGGATGGCGATCATCCCCCCGGGAGTATCGGGCAACATACGCGGGATGAGAAACGGACTCACTCGAAGTGGGCCTTGTTTAATCAAGATTTCCATATTCTCATAGAGAGTGCCAATCCCGCCAATGCCGGTGCCAATTACGGCGCCAATCTGGTCACGATTTGAATCAGTAATTTGCAAATCAGCATTATTTACGGCCTGAATTGCCGCAGCCAACGCATATTGCGAAACAATATCCATGCGACGCGCTTCCCGCCGCCCGAACTGCTCATTGCCATCAAATTCTTTAACTTCCGCAGCAATCCTGGTTTTGTAATCTTCAGTATCAAAATGCGTAATCGGCCCAATACCCGACATCCCATTAACAATACTATTCCAGGCTGTTTCAACATGATTACCCACAGGGCTAATGCATCCCAAACCTGTAATAACAACTCGATTCTTCATACAACTCTCCATAATCATGCTCTCAAAACGAGAGATTTCTCTGGTCAAAACACTGGAATAGGCAAATAGATGCGAAAACAAAACCCGCTACTCATTAGCGGGTTTTGCAAAACTCAAGTCATCAAAGTGCATATATTAGGGGACCGTGTATTCGATTCGCAAAACAGGGAATAGCTTTGCATAATCATCAGTGCTATTGTCATCCGTATCGCTATTGAATTGGAAGCGGAACTGAATTTTACCGCCCAACGAATTCTGAATTGCAGAGATGGCTGCGGCGCCACCGTAGCGGGATACGCCGCTTGAAACTTCTCCAGCACTGCAGAAACTCCAGAGCGCGCCACCGGGGGTATCATTATAGAAATCGGATGGCTCCAAATTACCATAATTATAGCGATACACGCCCATACAACCGAGACCTGCAAAAGGTGAACCGGTTATCGTACTGCCTTCATAAATCAAATAAACATCTGTAATTGTGGCATTCGCTGGAATATTCCAAAGATCGAAAGTTGCAAATCCTTGCCAGGGGTATTTGAATCTTGTATCACCAACGATAATTTCTTTGTTGGTTTCACCAGTAAATAAAATACTGCCCCTCGATGTAGGCGCCCATATATCAAAATTAGCTTGTGGCGGGATTAATTCATTAACAACAATACTAACCCAAAATAAACCACTGGTTGTAGTGCCAAAAGCTGTTCCATCTGCACTTTCGAGATTCCAAAAACTGAGATGTTCTCCAGAAACTGCCGGAGCAACCATAGGCACAGTTAGCGAAAAAGATTCGCCTGGCGCAACAGTTCCAGGGAAATTTATCCGTGCAGCGGCTCCCAATGTTTCACTGTGATGAAACACCACACTAAACTCACTCGTCCAGGTGCATGTGCCCGTATTTTGCAATACCCATATTTTATTAAATTGTTCACCCGGCGCCATCTCCGTACCATCAGCTACAGTTTCACTAATCATATGCGCTAACAAACATTCGCCTTCATCGCCGCTGGCTGATTGCAGGGGTGTTGGGAAAAGTGTGGGGATACTACTTGTCGGCGTGTTCGTAGGTTCAGGCGTTGGTGTTTCGCTTGGAGCAAGCGTTGGCGTAGCTTCTTCGGCAATTTTTGTCATTTGCACCGCTACAATTGTCTCGGCCATTGCTGCGGCAGTACCAGCAATATTTGGTGTTGGTTCTGCAGATTCGACAGAACAAGCCGTCAGTATAAAAACCACACTTATTAGCAATACGATCAAATTTCGTCGTTTATTCATCATTTTCACCATATTCGAAGGATATTAGACACCTTCAAGACATTCTATTTCTCAAGATTCAGGCATCGTGCCACGTTAATTATAACAAAATTTCATCACGGACTGAGGAATGATCTCATCCACGAGAATCCTGTACAGCCTCTTGTAATGCGCCACACACAACCTCAATCTCGTCGGCGTTCATGTTCGTATAAAATGGCAAGGCCAAAATTGAATTTCCAGCAGCTTCTGCCTCAGGAAAATCTCCTGTAGAGAAATTGAATTGCTTCTGGTAAAACGGCTGTAAATGGATCGGCGAAAAATAAGGTCTGGCGGGAATCCCCATCTCGGCCAGCTTTTGCATGACCATATTACGATCAATGTCTTCGTCAAAGCGCGCCGAATAGACAAACCAACTCATACGCGTTGTTGTAGGCACAACAGTCAATGGAGAAACACCTTCAATCTCCGCAATGATTGCATTGTAGCGCTTGGCAACTTCGTTTCTGCGTTTCAACAAATCATCCAAACGCTGCATCTGAATCACGCCCACGGCAGCATTAAGTTCTGACATACGGTAGTTATACCCTAAACGCGAGTGATTCAGCCATTCATCAAACTGGTCGCGTCCCTGGTTCCGCAAACTGCGGAAAAGCCAAGCCCATTCTTCGTCGTTGGTTACCAGCACAGCCCCCTCACCCGTGGTCATCTGCTTATTGGGATAAAAAGCAAAAACACCTGCCTTGCCAATCGTGCCTGCCTTGCGTCCCTGATATTCTGCACCAATAGCTTCTGCGGCATCCTCGATCACTAAAAGATTATGCCGCTCAGCTATATCCAGAATAGCATCCATTTCAGCGGGCTGGCCAAAGACATGTACCGGAATGATTGCTTTAGTGCGCTCTGTGATCGCTGCTTCAATTCTCTCAGGCGAGATATTAAGCGTTTGCGGATCAATATCTACAAAAATCGGTGTAGCCTGCTGATATAGAATACAATTCGCCGAAGCAACGAAACTGAAGGGAGTAGTGATTACCTCATCACCCGGACCAATATCAGCTGCGATCATGCACATATGCAAAGCAGAGGTGCCATTTGATGCGCTAACCGCAAACTTGGTTTCTGCTTGCTCAGCAGCCAAATGCTCCAAAGCACGTACTTGAGAACCAATACTCAAATTTCGAGACTGAATTACGCGCACCACGGCTTGAATTTCTTGGCCGGTAATATCTGGCATCGCCATAGGCACGCGAAAATCGGAGCCTCCATCCAGAGAACGCTCATCCAGAAAACTGCTCAATGATGGCATTTTCGCGCAGCCCACATCAAGATGTTGGCAAACGCCCTGAAGGCTCTCTACCGTCTGGGAAGGAGCGCTGGGCATAGCAATGATTACTTCATCTATATCATGTTGCAGCACGACTTCGGAGAGGCGCACTAGGGGGCCGTATACGAGTAAACCCCCTACTTTCCGGTCTATTTTTTCAGGATCATCATCCAAAAGGGCGACAGGATAATACCCTAAATGCGGGTTTTCCAGAAATTCTTTCAGCATTTGTGTGCCAGCCGCGCCAGCCCCTACAATCAAGGTTCGCTTAGGCGCAGGCAAGTTGACTGATTTCCAATCTACATCACCGGGGAAATGCTCGAATAATTTCAGGCTGACCCGCAATCCCCCCAAGAAAATCAAGCTCAGTATTGTTTCAATTGCTAGCAAAGAGCGCGGAAATGTAAGCATCCAGCGCGGGTACAACCATATCAAGGTGCCCGCGGCAATAATAATAGAGCCAGCTAAAAGAGATAGTGAAAAATGAAGATAATCTTTCGTGGTGGCATACCGCCAAATACGTTTATAGACCCCGGTTAAATAAAAAACGATCGGTCGCAACGGGACAGCAAAGAGAATATAAGGCCAGATAGCCTCTAAGAAATACCCAACATAGACAATCTCCAACCGCAGCATCAAACCCACGGTTATGGATAGCAATGTCAGGAGTGCATCTGCCAGGATCAGTTGCCAAAGACGAATCATACGCTACTATTATCCTCTTGGGATGAATTATCTAGGTTTCAAAAAGGCACAGCCGCTCCATTTATACTGGCCTCTATGAATTTCACACGACCGCGGATTATATCACAACGCAAAAGACGTAACCTCCTACGCTCTGGGAACGTCAAAATTTGTCAGCCACAATTTGCATCTACCAATATAGCTTCAAAAATCGAGCTTTCGCTATACGATAAATAATATATTCTAATTCTCTATTGCTATATTTAGCTATATTATATACAATATACATAGCATATATATTTAAAATAGCAACTAATAGGGGTTTTATATGTCACATCATTGGGGCAAAAACTACACCAGGACAATCACGCCCGTCGTCATTGGGGGTTTGTTCATCGTCTATTTGTCATTATGGGGACACAACATCCCCACGCGGGCTGCGCCTCTGCTTCATGAAACAGCAACCAACACCGAGCCAGTCCCGAGCGACACCCCAACGCCACATAACAGTGCCACTCCATCATCGTCACCATCCCCATCCAGCACAAATACAACCTTCATCGAAACATCTGCCACATCCACTGCTTCCACCACTCTCCTCATCGCTTCATCAACCCATACAACCAGCCCAACGCCAGACCCAAACCCCATCCCAATGGTGCAGTTTGAGGGCGCGGCAGCCTATGCCCCACTCACAATCCTGATTAATGAAATTGCCTGGAGCGGCACGAATGCCAGTTCGTATGATGAGTGGATTGAATTGCATAACCCCGGAGTAGAGAACATTGATCTCTCGGGGTGGATACTGGTCGCCGATGACGGTTCGCCGCACGTCTCCTTAGTGGGTGGCATCGCACCAGGCGGATTCTATCTCCTAGAACGCAGCGGCGAAGATACCGTTGCCAACATCTCCGCCGATCTGATTTACACCGGAACACTCAGCAATAGCGGTGAAATCTTGCGTTTGCTAGGTCCATCTGGCGAACTGGTGGACAGTGCAAATCTAGACGGCGGCAGTTGGCCTGCCGGAAATGCTGATCCACGCGCGGCGATGATGCGCATTGGCGTTATCAATGACAACGATTCCGCCTGGGCAGGTAGCACAACAACTACGATTGGCTTGGACGCGAACGGCGATCCTATTATCGGCAGCCCACGAGCCGCTAACAGCACAGAGATTGTGCCAACCGCAACACCTTCTGGCACGCTCACCGGCAGCCCAACAGCCACGCCTTCATCGACGACAACGCCCACTCGTACGCATACGCCAAATACGCCCGAAAACATCATCATTAACGAAATTGCCTGGGCAGGCTCAGCAG
>JACNJM010000135.1 GCA_014382605.1 Anaerolineae bacterium | reverse complement strand
GTACATTTTTTATGCTTTTCTCTGCGTTCTTGGCGTTCTCTGCGGTGAAATTGCTTTTCTGTTTCGACTTTAAAAAAGCCCTGATTAGCCGCTTGAATCCGGCCTCAGGGTTGTGTACAATGAAGGGCATGACGAATTGGGTTTTTATGTTTACAAGTTGCTAATTCTAGTAACGCGGCGAATACCTGAATAATAGGAGTGATTATGCACTACCGTCGGTTGGGACGTTCTGGTTTAAAAGTTAGCGAAATTTCTTTGGGAGCCTGGGTGACGTTTGCCAGTCAAATTGATGCTGACGTAGCCAGCGAATTGATCCATGCGGCTTACGATTTAGGGGTCAATTTCTTTGATAACGCCGATGCCTATGCCGATGGTCAGGCTGAGGTTATTATGGGCCAGGCCATCAAGGATATTCCGCGCGAAGCGTTGGTGATTTCGAGCAAGGTTTTTTGGCCGACGATGCCAGGCCCCAACGGGCGCGGTTTGTCGCGCAAGCATATTATGGAGTCCGTCCACGCCTCGTTGCGTCGGCTGGATACCGATTATATAGACCTGTATTTTTGCCATCGCTACGACCCCGATACGCCGATCGAAGAAGTTGTTTTTACGATGAATACGCTCATCCAGCAGGGAAAAATTCTTTATTGGGGCACCTCCGAGTGGACAGCGGCACAAATTTCGCAAGCTTTTGGCGCGGCGCGGCAATATAATCTGATTCCCCCCACAGTGGAACAGCCCCAATATAGCATGTTCCACCGCAAGCGCGTCGAAACCGAGATTGCGCCATTGGCGAAAGAACTTGGCTTGGGGTTGACCACGTTTAGCCCGCTTTATTTTGGAATTCTGACCGGGAAATATAACGATGGTGTCCCTGCCGGGAGCCGCGCGGCGATGGACAGTATGGCCTGGGTACAGAATTATCTTACCCCGGAGCGGCTGGACATTGTGCAGGATTTGGCGTTGATCGCCGACGAATTAGGGATTTCTCAGGCCCAGTTGGCGTTGGCGTGGTTATTGCGGCGCAAAGAAGTCAGCAGCGTTATCACTGGGGCGACCAAAATGAGTCAATTGAAAGACAATCTGGGCGCAGCTGATGCGATTGCATTACTCATTGATGATGTCTTGGACGAAATTGAGGCTGTGATTAGCCACGAACCCGAGGAGTAAAAACAAAAAAAGCCGGAGTTCAAAACTCCGGCTTTTTTTGTTTAGCAGTTAACAATTTATAAATCGTCGCCAGGGATATCAATCGGGGCGATTTCGGGGGATTCGGCTTTGTTGCGCAGGGTGAAAAAACCTACCGCAATGGGGATAGCCACAAAGATCAGGCCAACGCATAGCAATGCCACACCCACGCCCGCAGGGACAGTTCCGCTATTGGTTACCCCGTTGAGTTCAGATGTGTAGGGCATTACGCCCGCGGCAGAAACGGCCCCAAATATGCACAAAAACAGTCCAGGGCAGCCGCACAAAAATACCGCGGCGACGGTGGCGATCATTCCAGTTGTTTTCTTGTCCATGCTATTCTCTCCTTATGAGAATGTGTGAAGCTGAAAATAGTTATTAAATTGTAGCAGTTTTTCGACGCGCAGGTTAAATAGTATGACTATTTTCCTATCCAAAACATCACTATTCGTAGATTGTGAATGAGACGTTGATGCCGCGGGTAGGTTTATCTTCGCTGCCGCCGGTAACTTCGGTGATTTGGGCTTCGATGGGCGCGCCCTCGTCGAGCAGCGGAGCCAGTTCATCGGCAAGTTCAGGGCTGATATAGCCGACCTGATAGGCGATATAAACGCCGATATTATTGTAGCTGTACTGGTTTGGCTCACGCAGCAGGAAGAGCGGTTGCCCGTTATAGCATAGCGCGTTGATAATTTCTTGCCGGTCAGAGCCATCGGGGTTGGCGCGGGTCACGCCGGAGATTTTCGAATAGAGGGTTTGCATGATGTTATCAGGTTTAAGGTTGGAGGTTGGCAGGTTGAGCGTTTTTTAGATACTTTTGTATGGCGGCGCAAGTGAAAGGGTCAATATCGAGACGTTGCAAGGCTTCGGCGGGTTTCATCCAGAGATATTCCTGGGCTTCTTCATTGAGGATCACTTCGGTTGAATGGGTTTTGCAGGCATAATCGAAGAAAATATAGTGGCGCTGTTTCCAGAAATGATCATCGTAGATGAATTCCTGAAACATGAGATAGGTGATGTCGAATATCTCCAGGCTGGTTTCTTCACGAATTTCGCGGCGCAGGGCAGCTTCCATGCTCTCGCCGAGTTCGATATGCCCGCCGGGAACAACGTAGCGGTCTTTCCATTTGTGGGAACGCATTAAAAAGAGCTCGCCCTCAGGATTGAAGATTAGCGCGCCGACAGCGGGTTCGGGGTATTGTTGAGGGTTCATTGATTGGGAAAAAAGTCCTTGTTGACAGTAATCTTTGCCTATGGAATAATTAGAACATAAAATCTATTTATTGAGAAGGAAGAATCAACGATGGATGTTGCGCTGATATTTGCCGGAATGTCGTTTGTGGTTAGTTTATTGAATCTACTTTTGGTGGCGTTGTTGTTTTATCGGATGGAATTTAAACGACCACATCTGCATCAACAACAACTTGCGCCCAAGAAATTGATTATGACACCGGGGGTGAATGAGTTAGCTACTATTCTTTGGATGTTGGAAAACTAGTGGGGTTTGTGATCCTGGTCCCCAGGCAATAATTTCGTCGGCTTTAATATGAGCAATAAGGCTATGTAATTCAACGCCATTTGTATAAATTGTAGCGTTTTGCAGCGTAATTATTTTTTCCTCTTTCACTTTTGGATTGTCATCACTAATTTCCTTGTATGTGAATTGGGTAGAAATTGATTTAACAGCGACTTCTACTGAGTTTTTTTGTTCGTCAGGTTTGGTGTTTTTGCGAATGCCTTTTTTAAGTTCTGCATCGGATGTTAACTCCCCCATAATAATTCCTGGAGCCAGCATTACCCAGATTTGTAGCGGGAGCAGTTTCCCTCGAGAGATTTCTATCGCCATGTAATACAGTTGCTCTGACATATCTTTTTCTCCTCACTGGTACTTTGGTCATAAGCACATGATGAGAGTATAGAAAATTCGTTGCCGAATGTCAAGCAGGCGGGTGTTCATCTGCACGGCTTTCTAAAAGTAGAGCCAGGGCGGGTATTTACCACAGAGAACGCTGAGTCCGCCGAGATTTTTTATGCTTTTCTCTGCGTTCTCTGCGGTGAAATTGCTTTTCTGTTTCGACTTTAAGAAAGCCCTGGCTATTTGTGGGGGATAAAGAATACGGAGTGAACCGAAGAAATTTTAGGGTAAATGACCTTTTAAAAACCGCGTTACATGCGTTGATAAATCAAGCGGTGGCAACGGGTTCTTGCGGATTGCCTTACGCATCATGGAAGTGTACATCACGGGTCCCAGCAAAGCAGCGAGAATATGCAATGGATGTCCCTTTTGTAGTTCTCCCGCTTCTTGATAACGAGCAATTAATTCTCCCATAGCCAGGAAAATATTTAATGGCTCGTCAATTGAATCAACCAACTCAGGGTGGCGGGACATTTCCGAGAAAAGCGCTGTAATGAAGCCGCCATGCCTGACCGCAGAATCTTCATAGGCTTGAATAATTCGAGTCAGATCAGCATTGATATTACCCGTATATTGCGCAGCAGAGACCAGGTCTGTTTGGTCGATGATTGATGATATGGCTTGTTTTACCAATTGTTGCTTACTGCCATATTTTCGAAAAAGGGTTACCTCGCTGACATGGGCGGCATCTGCCATCTGTTTAGTTGTCGCCCCTGCATAACCGCGCTCAGCGACTATTTGCATCACAGCGCGATAGATTTGTTCATCTTCGAGTATTTTAGGCATTCCTTACTCCCAATCACAATTATCGAAAGTCTAATCATTTTATCATATGTTAGTATTGACTTACAATAAAGCAGATGCTATCATATTAGCAAGTGACCACTAACAATAGAGCAGCCCAGCAAGGAGATAGAATTGTCCCGAATACTCATCGAAGCCCTGCTTTTGGCATCTTCCGGATTGCTCTCGGTTGGATCAATCACTCTTGTTATTTTGCTGTTGATCTCAGACCAGGGCTGGCGTAATGGCCTGGGCTACGCATTGGGTTATATCAGTGCCTACACCATCATCGGAGTTTCAGCCGTCGTGTTGGGGTATCGTAGCGCAGAAAGCAACCCCGGAGACCCCGGCCTATTTTTATCCATTCTGTTAATTGTTTTGGGATCGTTGCTGCTGTGGCTCGCCCTGCGTAACTGGCGCAAACCAATTTCCGACGAGAAAGAAGAACCGCGCTTTTTCTCTATTGTAGATAAAATCAACCTGCCCAAGGCGTTTGGATTTGGCGCAACCGTCTCCGTGATGAACTTCAAAAACCTGGCGCTATTTCTGACTGCGTTATCGGTTGTCATTGTAAGCGATTTGCTGATCGTCGAAAAAATAATAATCACCTTGTTGGTTGTGCTGGTATTTTGCCTCTCGGTCATCATTCCCGTCGTCATCTATCTCGCATTTCCCAAACGCGCAAAAAAATTGCTCAATGCCATAAAGCAATTTTTGAATCGACACCGCCGTGTAATTGGTATTTTTGCTCCGCTTCTCTTTGGATTAATTTTCTTGCTGAAAGGAATTACAGGATTGTTATGACAAACATGAACTCGCTCATCCTTGCTTTTGCGGATATTCGCGCGGCAGACCTTGCGCTGGTTGGCGGAAAAGGAGCGAATCTCGGCGAAATAGCTCATGCCGGTTTTCCTGTGCCCCCGGGTTTTTGCCTGACAACCGCGGCCTTCGCAAAATTTATCGCCGCCGCCCCTGACGCGGAGGAATTTTACGCACTGCTCGATACTGTGCACACGGATGATCTGGAAAACGTGCGAGAGATTGGCGCGCGTGTACGTCAAGCCCTGCTAAAAATTCCTATACCTAATGAAATTACGGAGGCTGTCCGTCAGGCCTGGCGCGAATTAGGGCCAGAGGCTGCCTACGCCGTCCGCTCCAGCGCTACCGCTGAAGACTTGCCCGATGCCTCTTTTGCCGGTCAACAAGATACTTATCTTAATATCATTGGCGAAACCGAGTTATTGAATGCCATTCGGTCTTGCTGGGTTTCCCTTTTTACAGATCGGGCGATCTTATACCGTGTGCAAAACAAATTCAATCATCGCGATGTTCAACTTTCGGTGGTCATCCAGAAAATGATTATGGCGGAAAAATCGGGCACTCTGTTCACAGCAGACCCGCTCACCGGGCATCGCCATACCCTGACCATTGATGCCAGCTTCGGGCTGGGTGAGGCCTTAGTGAGCGGGATCGTGTCCCCGGACGCGTATCAGGTCGATAAACGGGCTGGCACCATTATTTCATGTCAGATTGCGGAGAAAGAGATTGCGATCTATCCCGAAAAGGGTGGCGGCACGCGTCAGGTGGCGCTCAACCCCGAGCAACGCGAACAAGCCGCCCTCACGGACGATCAAATTCTGGCGCTAGCCGAAATAGGCTCTCAGATTGAAGCTCACTATGGCACACCGCAAGATATAGAATGGGCGATAGCTTCACGCTCACCCATAACCCCTCTCCCAAAAGGAGATGGAAATTCTCTCACCTCTTCCAAAGGGAGTGAGGGCAGAATCTTTATCCTCCAAGCGCGCCCGATCACGTCGCTCTATCCGATTGATGGGCTAAAATCCCCCGATGACAGCTTGCATATTTATTTCAGCATGGGACATCAGCAAAATATGACCGATGCAATGGCGCCACTCAGCATCTCAACCATGCAGAATATCATTCCACTCGGACGGAAAGAAAAAGGCGGGAGTACTGTCCTCGTTGAAAATGCGGGGCGCATGTTCATTGATCTAACACCAATATTACGGCAACCAATATTGAGCAAAGGGATGCTCAATGGAATCTCCATGCTGGATGCGCTTGGCCCACAAGCGCTGCGTATTGCCATGCAACGCCCCGAATTCCAACGCCCGCATAATCTGTCGATTTCTTTTTCAACAGTGAAAATAGCTTCCGGTTTTATCAGACAGGTGATGTATGCAATGTGGAAGCAGGACTATACAGGATTTTTGCCACAGGTTAATCAATGGATTTCAGCATATATCGAAGAGACAAATGCAAAGCTCATCCAGGCCTCTGGTGGTAAGGAGCAAGCCCAAATCATGGTTGACGCTTTGCAAAGTGCTTATCTTTTGTTGTTGAATTGGGCAGCCCCTCTGATTGCTGGCATAGCTTCGACACGTATCCTGCCACACTTGGGACGCAAATGGCTCGTACCAGAAGAATTGGATGCGCTCACGCTTGGCTTGCCCGGCAATGCCGTGACAGAGATGAATTTAGCTTTGGGCGATCTGGCTGAGATTGCACGGCGCTCGCCCGAACTGGTTGAATTATTTGACCGTCTGGAGAGTGATAGCCAGCTTTGGTTGGAAAAAGCTGCCAAGCTCGAAAACAGCGCCGCTTTTATAGAGGCATTGGATATTTTTCTTGCCGATTACGGCGCGCGTGGTCTCTCTGAAATTGATATGATGGCGCCAAAATGGTACGAAGAGCCAATTTCTTTGTTGAGAGCAATCGCCGGCTATTTACAGAAGGAAGAAGGCAGCCATCGCGCACAGGAGCAAAAGCTAATAGAAGCGCGGCAAAATGCCACGAAAAAATTACTAGCTGTTAGTAAGGGACTAAAAAACCGTTTGGCAAAACGCTTGATCTATGTAACGGCCCATGGGAGTATTCTCCGCGAACACCATAAATTTGCAGTAATCCAGGTTTTGCGTGTTGCAAAGGAAATGCTCAAAAAGATGGCTATTGAACTGGTTGAAACAAATAAATTAGCGCATCCTGATGACATCTGGTTTCTCAATTGGTATGAATTGATACAAATTTGGGATGCTGAACCAGAGAAATATGCCAAACTGGCTTCTGAGCGACGCGCAGCTTTCCCGCGCTACCAGAAGATGTCCCCGCCGCTTGTGATTACCAGCGATGGAGAAACTCCCGTCGTAAAATATAAAGTTACAGATGCCCCAGACGGCGCATTGGTTGGTAATCCTGTTTCGATGGGGATGTATGCAGGGACCGTGCGCGTTATCCATGATCCCCAAACAGAGAGTCTTAGCCCTGGCGAAATCCTGGTCGCAACGTTCACTGACCCAGGCTGGACACCGTTATTTATCAACGCTGGCGCCTTGATCATGGAAGTTGGCGGCGCGATGACACATGGATCTGTCGTAGCGCGCGAATATGGTATTCCTGCCATTGTTGGTGTTCACAATGCGATGACAAAACTGCAAACTGGTCAGCGCGTGCGCGTGGATGGCAACCGCGGGATTATCGAAATCCTTTGATGGAATTCTCTCTCTTTTCATCCGTGTGTATCTCTGTTCAGCTGTGAATTCGTCTCCAGAGTAAAATGGTAGAATCGAGCTCTAATCCTTCTTTATTCTCAGGAGAAAACTCTATGTGCGGAATTTTCGGCATTGTAACCAAAGAAGAACAACAACTCGGCCCCACGCTGATCGAGGTCGGGCACCGGCTTTCATACCGCGGTTACGATACCGTTGGCGCGGCAACTATCCCCCAGGCAGGCAAAGTTGATCTGCGTAAGGATGTCGGCAAAGTGCAGGAAGTTGCCGACCGACTCAATTTTGAAGAAATGGCCGGGCAGCGCGCCATTTTGCAATTGCGCTGGGCTACGTTTGGCGCGCCATCCTACACCAATGCGCAACCCCATCTCGATTCCGATGGTGATATGGTCGGCGCGCATAATGGCAACGTGGTCAACAACGTCGAATTGCGCCAACAATTCATTGCTGAGGGGATGACCGTGCGCTCGGAGAACGACGGCGAAAGCTGCGTGCACGCTGTAGAACGCTACGTCGATCAGGGCGACGACATCATCAGCGCCATCCGCAAAGCTTATCACGATCTCGAAGGTGATTATGCTTTTGTCGTAGGACGGCTGGGCGAAGACAAGCTTTACGCCATCAAAAAAGGCTCCGGGCTGGTGGCCGGGGTGACAGATGATCTCACCTGTATCGCCTCAGACCTGCCTTCGATTCTGCCGATCACGCGCGAGATCGTCCGCCTGAACGATGGCGAGATCATTACCTTTTGGGCGGGCGGCTATGAAATCTGCAATGTCGAAGATGGCAGCCTTGTCGAGCGCGCCCCCGAACTCGTCGAAGATAGCATAGAAATCGTCCAGAAGGGCGGCTACGATCATTTTATGCTCAAAGAAATTCACGAGCAGGCGCAGGTGGCGGGTGAACTCTTTCACCTGCTCGAAAATTCCAGCGACATCGAATCGATGATCGCCAAACTCAAGGCGGCGCGTAATATTTATATTATTGCCTGCGGGACGAGTTATCACGCCGGGCTGCTTGGCTCGATCTATTTTGCCAATCTCGCCGAACGAGTCACCATCCCCGTGCTGGCTCCGCAATTCATTGCCCACTACGTGCCCACGGTTGGCCCCGAAGATGTAGGCATTTTCGTCAGCCAGAGTGGCGAGACCAAAGACGTGCTCAACGCCATTCAGGCGGCTGAAAAGCGTGGTATGGGCGTGTTGGGGCTGGTCAACGTGGTGGGTTCATCGCTGATGCGCGCGAGCGAATATTACGTCCCGCTGGCTTGCGGATACGAGATCAGCGTTCCGGCGACAAAAACCTTCACCAATCAGGTGGTAGGATTTTTGTACCTGGCCCTGAAGTTGGGAGGCCATGAAACCGCCGCGCTGGCGAATCTACCCCAATGGATTGACGCGACGATAGAAGCGGTGGAGCGTCAGATTCCCTCCGTAGAGGGGAAGATTTCCCCGTGGGATGATCTCTACTGCCTGGGGTATGGCCTGACCTATCCGATAGCCCTGGAGGGGGCGCTGAAACTCAAAGAGATCACCTACGCCCATTGCGAGGGTATGCTCTCGACCGAGTTCAAACACGGCCCGCTCTCGGCGGTCACCGAGGGCTACCCGGTGATCTTTGTGGCTGGTCCCGACGACACTTCGTTGATTGTGAGCGGCATCAACGAAGTCACCTGCCGCGGCGGAAGAGCGATTGCCATTGGCGAAGAAGATGCGCGCCTGCGCGCCAACGCCGACGATCTGATCGTCATCCCCACCATTGAAGCGCCCGATTGGCTGCGCCCGCATATCGTCGCGCTGTTGAGTGTGCTGCCGCTGCAACTGCTTTCGTACAGAATCAGCCTGGCGCGCGGCTTTGACCCCGATTTTCCGCGTAATTTGAGCAAAACCCTGACGGTGGATTAAATTTCAAAGGAGATGACGAGGGTAACTCAGCCATCTCCTTTGGGGAATTCTTGTGTTACTCCCGTCGCGAAAGATCAAAACCACAGCGTTCGAAACGCGCGAGCAAATCGCGCGGGAAGAGATTTTGTCCCCATTTGCGGCAGATATGCTCGCTCCAGCCGTAGGTGTCGTAATTGAAAGTCTCTTCGCGATCCCCCAATAGGCCGATCATGGCTTTTGAATCGCTATAATAGTCTTGGGCGCGGTAGCCCTCATCCATGATGTCCATCGAGCGTTGCACCAGTTCGTCATCGAAGATGGGATACTCGTCTTCGAAGAGTACAAATTCCAGGGGATAGCGCGGGCGCGGCGGGGGTGATTCCGCCGGGTAGCCCATTGTCAGGCCGACCATTGGGAAAACGCGCGGCGGCAGTTTATATTGTTCGATGATTTCTTCAGCATTATATGGTATTTCGCCCAGGAAGCAGCTGCCCAACCCCAGGCTTTCGGCGGCCATGACCATATTCTCGGCCATCAGGGTGGCATCTTGCATCCCCAGTAAAATCAGCAGCAGGTCTTCTGCCACCATTGTCCAGCCGCAGCGCGCCATAATGCGCTCCCAGCGGTATACATCAACACAGATGATGAATAGAATGGGCGCGTGAAAAGGGTTATTCTTCAGATCACGCGTCATCAACACGCTGCCAAGTTGCGAGGCAAATGGCGCCTGCTGACCAGCGCGCACTATCGTTTGGATGACTTCTTCAGAAGGCATTTCGTCGGTATAACTGCGAATAGATTTTCGATTGAGCATATACTCAATTACAGAATTTTCGATCATTATCGCCTCCGGGCTGTTTCTCCATGATTGTATACCAGAATCTGGCTCAACGATCAGGATTTATTCTGGCGCTCTCGAAACCGCTTCTATTTGGACTGAGCGCCCCGCGTTTTTGATTGAGCAGCCAGAGCCGCGCCAATAATTCCGGCTTCATTGCGCAATTGCGCGGGGACGACTTCTGTTTTTACAGTGATATGGGGAAGAAATTTGGCGTGATGTTTGCTGATCCCGCCGCCTAGAATGATGAGATCGGGCCATAGGAGTTTTTCCATCGTTATCAGGTATTCATCCAGGCGCTTGGCCCATTTTGCCCAGGAAAGCTGCTTCTCTTGACGAATGGCATCGGAGGCGCGCTTTTCGGCTGCTTTGCCTCGAATTTCGATATGTCCTAACTCGGTGTTGGGTAGCAGTACGCCATCTGTAAAAACTGAAGTGCCCAAACCTGTGCCGAGTGTAATTAAAAGCACTACCCCGCTGCGCCCGCGACCGGCTCCGAAACTCATTTCGGCCAAACCCGCCGCGTCGGCATCGTTGATCACATTTACCAGAGAGTTTGTCGTTTGTGAAAAAAGCTGCGCCGCGTTGATCTCAATCCAGGCATCATCAATATTCGAGGCGGTTCGTACAACCCCGTGCTGTATCGCCGCCGGGAATCCACAGCCGATGGGACCTTGCCAATCAAAATGGCGCGCAATTTCAGCTACTGTATCGGCAACGGGTTGTGGGCTGGCCGGTTGTGGGGTCTCAATGCGGTAGCGTTCGGTGAGCATTTCGCCCTTTTCAGTATTTACGGGGGCGCCCTTGATGCCCGATCCGCCGATGTCGATGCCTAATATTTTCACGCAACTCTCCTTCCGTTTAGGGCAGCATATTATAACGCTTTACATACGGCATCGGCTTCAATTTCGACGAGCATTTCAGGGTCAATCAGCGATTTGACTTCAACCATCGTGGTGGCCGGGGGATGGGCGGCGAAGAATTCGCCGTGGGCGCGCCCATATTCCTGCCAGCGGCTGATGTCGGTGACGAAGATGCGCGTGCGCACCACGCAAGAGAGATCAACCCCGAGGTCAGCGAGAGCTTTCTGGATGATTTGGAGGCAGCGTGCTGTTTGGGCGTAGGCATCCCCCGGGGCATAACAGTCGCCAGCTTCGGTTATAGGCGCGGTGCCCGTCACGTAGATATGATCCCCCGCCCGGATGGCGCGGCAATAGCCCACTTTAGCTTCCCAGGGCGCGCCCGAAAATGTGCGTTGAAATTCCATGTAGTTGTCTCCATTCGTAAAAACGTAAAAACGGAACGCAAGGGCGCAAAGAAGCTAAGACGCAAGGAAAAAACGAGTAATCATCCTCTGCGCCCGTGCGTTAAAAATTTGGACTATTCAGTGGCTGCGGGCACAAAATCCCAGCGGAAATTGCAGTATTCGGCGCCCATGCCGATGGTTTGCGTGCGCCCCCATTGAATAGACTCTGGCATGGCGGCCATGAGAATATCATCCAGTTTGCAGAATACCGGGGTCAGCTCCGGGGCATTATAATGGTTCAAAATATCCAAATAAAAGCAATGCTGCATGTTAAACGCATAGGTGTGTTCGTTTGCGATGACTTCATCGAATTGCCAACCCGGCGCGGGGAAGAATTTGTCCATTACGAAGCGCATCAGGCGTTGAAAGACAGCAAAATTTTGCGGAGTGTATTTCATCAGTTGGTTGACGCGCATATTGGGCGGGGGATATTGCGTAAACCAGGCTTCAAAAAGTTGATCAATTTCATCCAGAGCGGCTTTGATGTCCAGCCCGTCTTCCCGCAGAATTTCGTAGAGCGCCAGCCCCGGCAGAATATTGCCTACCACATGGGCGTTGAAGGCGGCCTGTTCAAAGATCGGGCGACGGGTTTTGAGTTCGGCGTAGCGCCTCTGGACGCGCGCCATGAAGATGGCGGCTTCGATGGGGCCGCGTTTTTCACTCAGGATGCGCTGCCAGATTTTGACGTTGGGCATGCGCGGCGATTGAGATGCTTTTTGAGCAATCAATATGCCGCCCAGCGCACCGAGGGTCAGGCCGAACCAGAAACGATTGGATTTGTTCATCATATACTCCTGAAACTTGTGACGGAATATTGCCACTTCTCCAAATACCTCCGAGATTTTCAAAAGTATTTGGAAGCCCTACCACACGCCGGGCACAAGCCGGTAGCGCGTTTGCTGGCTGAATTCTTTGTAGCCGGGCAACTCTTCTTGCAGCGTTTTGTCTTCCAGGGCTGTGCGAATGACAGTTAAAATAGCAGCCAGCCCGCCGAAAATGAAGGCTACCCACGAGCCAAGCATGATCGGTACAGCCAGTTCAAAGAGGGCGCTGCCCAAATATCCCGGATGGCGCACGATCTTGTAGGGGCCGGTGTTGCAGACGGTATGCCCGCGTTCATCCTGGATGCGCACGACCAGGGAGAAAAAGGCATTCTCGACCATTGCCCAGGTTCCGGCGGCGTAACCCAGTACGGCGACAATCAGCGCAACCGCATGCAACCAAAGCGGCAGCGGCGCCGACCAGCCATAGCGCATGTCAAACCCGGCCAGAATATACTTTGCCAGCGTCAGCAAACCGATGATGCTTAGCAGGTTCTTATCCCAGGGCTTCATGCCCGCTATGCTGCGTTGAGCGCGCTCGGCCAGCAGTTGGGGATGGCGCGGGATCAAGAGGATGGCATTGGCGCTCACCCAAACGGCATAGATCGCCACCAATGCCCAGCCCCAGCCCCAATCCCAGCGGCCCGCGGGCCAGAATAAGACCACGGGAACCATCAGCGTTCCCATAATTTCACGGATCAGCCAACGGGTGACAAGACGTGAGGTTTCTGAATCACTTGTGTTCATTCTGGTTTCCTTCCGGCGTATAAACCGTAGCCCATATAGTGAAAATACTGGCGCGGATTGGATGACATATATTTCATCAACGAACGGGTTTCGCGGTCGCTGATCATGATGCCGATAAAACGTCCCAGTATTCGAATGTAGTTGCGCGCGGTAAGTAAGGCGCTCTGATTTCGTCCTTCTGCCCGCATGGTCATAGCATGATTTTCGACAACGACACCCACAAATCCCGCTTCCTTTAGTAGATTCTCCCACACCGCAGAAGCCTGAAGTTGCTGCCCGGTGGCTTCGATGATAATCGCTTCAGTTTCTGGAGATGGATCATTGACCCAGATAGCTTCAGTCAAGCCGATATGCCCGCCCGGCTTGAGCACACGCAGATATTCGCGCATGGCTTTAGCCTTATCGGGCACAAATACATTCACCGACTCGCAGATCAGCGCGTCAAATTGATTGTCATCAAAGGGCAGGTTTTGGGCATCGCCCAGACGGAATTCTATTTGCTCGCTGAGATTCTGTTCGTTTGCCCAGCGCGTGGCGCTTGCCACCATGCCCGGCAAGATATCAACGCCAACCACGCGGCAGCCATAATTGGCAGCCATATAGGCCGCCGAAATCCCCGCGCCCGCGCCGACATTCAGCAGCATTGTACCGGGCGCCAAATGGCAAAATTCGGCCAGTTTTTGCGTGGCGGCCAGCCCGCCCAGATGTTTGGTATGCCCCATTTTAGCCTGCATATCAAAATACAAGGGCAGGCCGTAATCGGCAGCGCGTTTCGGAGTATTTTTTGTAGACATGCTTTATTGTCCTTCGTCGAATTTCTACCACCAGGACTCAAAGACACTAGAAACAGCACATTTTTTCTTTGTGTCTTCGTTGTAGATGGTTTCCCGCTTAAGTGTTGCTATGGGACAACTGGCTCACACATTTACCGCAGAGTGCGCCGAGAACGCCGAGAAAAGCATTTTATATGACAAAACTCTGCGGCCTTTGCGCTCTCCGCGGTTATTATTTTTCTAGCAATACCCTGCGAGAGAATCACCTTGTGATAGCAAGCTCCATTATCACCAAATTCCCGGAATGAGCCGATAGCGCGTCTCGCGGGTGAATTCTTCGTAGCCGGGCAATTCCGCCCGCAAAGTTTTATCTTCCAGCGCCGTGCGGATCACGCTGGCAATCAGGGCAACCAAGGTGGGAATATATGCCCACAGTGAATTTAGTACCAGCGGCGTCACCAGATACCATAACAGCCCGCCCGCGTATCCGGGATGGCGCACAATTTTGTAGGGGCCAGTTTTGCAAACCGTATGCCCGCGCTCGGTCTGGATACGAACCATCGAGGAGAAAAAGCGGTTTTCCAGCATTGCCCAGGTCGAAAAAATAAAGCCTAGCGTGCCCACGCCCAGAGCGAGAACCTGTCCCCACAGCGGGATGGCATCTGTCCAACTGTAGCGAAAATCCACCCCAGCTAAAATCATTGCTGCCAGCGGGCCATAGATGGCCGCAATGGGCACCAGCTTGCGGTCCCAAACTTTTACATCTTTGGCGCTCTGGGCGCTGCCGCGTTCGCGCAGCAGGTCGGGGTTTTTGCGGTGCACCAGCAGGCGGCTGCCGATAGTCGTCAGGGTTGAGATGCCCAAATATGCCCAGGCCATGCCCCAACGGGTCGTCCCGGCGTTGCTGAACAACACAATCGGGTACAGCAAAATATAGGCCGCAAAGCTGATGATTCCCCGTATGGGCAGTTTGTTCTCGGTCATTGTCGCTCTCCTAAAAACTTACTCGCCTTTTGCGCCACAATGGCCCGGTGCTTGCGTTCCATTTGGCGCGGCAGCCATTCGGCCACCAAATTAGGGTAATATTTTCCTAGCGTCTTCAGCCCCCAGCCCACGCCTTTGACGGCATCCATCTGCCATTCGCTGAACATTGGCTCCAGCAAATCGAGCAAAGCGGAGGCTTGTGGAAGAAGGTCAGCGTCCCCGCGGGAACGCTTGGCCCAAAAGTGAACGCCGACACCTACGGCGCGGCGCACCCAACGATTGGGATCCGTTCTCCACCCGCGCAGGACGCGCAACGCGCCCTCGAAGTGGGCCACCAGGCCCGGGCCTGGGATTCGTTCCCCGAGGATATCGGCGCCATACCACACATCCGCTGCGATGATATACATTCGAGCGCGCTCAAATGCCCCCGGCAGATCGCGGTTTAGCTGTGCCCGCAGCGCCCCGCCGATCACCACCCAGCCGCCTTCAGTTTTGTATGTTGCAATTCGCGCCAGAAAGTCGTTTGTCGGGGCTAATGCCGCCGCGCCAAAGGTTTCGCCAATGCGCTCCAGATAGCGAAAGGGTGTGCGTTCGGCCAAGATTGGTGCCAGCCGAGCGTAGGCGGCCTCGAATTGATGGTTTTGAGTCAGGGTGGCGATTTTTTCGCCAAGTTGGGTGGCGGTTGGCATGTTCATTGAGATTTTCCTGAAGGTGACAGGCACTTGTCAAGTGCCTGTCACCTGGTATCGGCTAAAACATCTCGTGCAGATAAGGCATTTTCGGCGGGAAGATGGTTTGCATGGCGGCCTGTACTTCGGGCGAGGGGTTGCTCCAACCGCGGATGGCGAAGTCGGCAGGGGCATGGGTGCCATAAACCAGCGCCGAAAGCCCCTGAATGCTGAGTTCGCAATCGGCATCGGAGGCAGGACTCACTTCGAGGATACCGCCGCGCCCCTCAAATTTCCAGGTCCCGTTGTTCCACGCGCAGAGGGGATCCTCCACACGGGCGCAGAATTCCGCTGGGCCGGTTTGCATCCCCCTCAGGGCGGCCACATCCAGCACGCGCCCCATTGGTGGAATCCAGATGCGTTCAAATTCTGTGTCCATGTCGGCGAACCAGGTTTCGGGCTGTTCGTAGGGCGGCAGCCAGAGTTCGGCGCGGTTGGCCTGGTCGATGTGGTGGGCGATCCACTGGAGCAGCAGGTAACGGCCTTCGGGTTTGTGATAATAGAAGCGTTGGGCATTCAACTTGAATTTGGTGACTTCTTCGCCCTCGAGTTTGTAGAGCATCACGCCGACGATTTCGCCATTCAGACAGGCCGCGGCCAGCCAGGTGCGTTCTTTGCCGCATGGCACGGGGTCGGGGTGTTCGAGTACGGCCATGCCGTGGATGCGGCCGCGATGTTCCAGCACATATTGACGGTAGATGTCGTAGCCCTGGCTATCGAGCATGCGTTTGACATCGCCGTGAAGTTCGATTTTCAACAGTGGAGCCAGGTCTGCGGGATTGAAGATGGCTTTGCGCGGCTGAGGGAAATTAACAAAGCCCATGCGCTCATAAAATGATTCGCGGAAGGGGTAGAGCGTGGCGAGCGGGCGCTGGTCTGCGCGAATGTTTTGCATCAAGTGTACAAGCAGTTGTTTGATATAGCCTTTGCGGCGCGCTTCGGGGTAGGTGGCTACGCCGAAAATGCCGCCCATGCCGAAATTTTTACCGCGTACTTGCTCAATCATGGGGGTTGATGCGACAGTGGCTACGGGGGTCTCGCCCTCGTATATGGCGAAGACGGTGATATGGTCAACGCGGTTGGCGAAGCGCGCTTCCCATTCGGCTTTTTCGCGGATGGGCGGTGAAGGGTTGAAGGCATAGGTTGTCGCGTCGAAGAGCGTATCGATCGCCTCTTGTTTGGAAAGTTGTCGGATAGTTGTTGTGGGCATAGTGTTATTCTTTATCAAGTTCAAAATGGTTCAATCTGAATACGGTTTTATAGAATGAAAAGCAACCGAAAAAGATTGAACCATTTTTTAGTCGTCAAGAAGCCGGGACTTTGAGCAAAATTCCGACCAGATAGCCGATCAGCGCGCTGACGATGCCGATCACAGCCATTTCCAGGCCGCTTTTGACGGGGTGCCCAACGGTTGTGCGCGCTTTATAAACACCCACAATGTAGAGCACAATTGCCGAAACGAGCAACGAGAGCCACAGGCTGATACTTACCGAGAAGAAAGCGAATGGCGCCAGCGGGATCAACGAGCCAACAATCGCTGCCACACCCACAATAAATGCTGAGCGCAATGCGTCGGCGCGGGTGGTGGGGGTGAGTTGGTGCTCTTCAGCCATCATCACGCCGACCCAGACATCTTTGTCGGCGGTGATTTTATCAACGATCTGGTCGAGCAATTCGCCCTCAAACCCCTTTTGGCGGTAGATTTCGCGAATTTCTTCGCGCTCCACGGCGGGGACCAGGTGCACATGGCGATATTCGCGCTCGCGTTCGCTCTCGTAGTGGGCGGTCTCGGCCAGGGCGGTGGTGTAGGCGACGGCGGCCATTGAAACCGATTCGGCAAAGGTGGCTGCCAAACCAGCGACCATAACAATTTGCGCATCGTAGGTGGCCGCGGCCACACCGAGTACAATGCCGAGCACATTCACCAGGCCATCTTGCCCGCCCAAAATAACATTGGCAAGCGTGGGGCTGGGTTTATGCGGGTCACGATGCACGTGGTAGTGCAGTTGGTCGTGATCGTGGTCTTCAAGGTGGTGTTTGGAGATTTCTATAGTCATAGTGGCAAATAATCCGGTATCAGGTGATTGGGTGTCAGGTACTGTGCTTCCGTGGTGAGACGTTTTCTAGTTTTTACGTAGCAGGCGCATACCGTTGAGGGTGACCAGCAGCGAGGCGCCCATGTCGGCGAAGACTGCCATCCACAGGGTGGCCGCGCCGAAGAAGGCCAGCACCATAAAAACGGCTTTGATCGCCAACGCAAAGCCAATATTGATGCGAATTGTGCGCGCAGCCTTGCGTCCAACGCGTATCGCGGCGGGTAATTGCGCCAGATCATCGGCCATCAGGGCAATGTCGGCGGTTTCGAGGGCTTGCGCGCTGCCAGCCCCACCCATGGCGATGCCGAGATTGGCCGCGGCCAGGGCAGGCGCGTCGTTGACGCCGTCGCCGATCATCGCTGTGCTGCCGAATTCAGCTTGCAGCGCCTGTATCGCCTCCAGTTTATCTTTGGGCAGCAAACCGGCGCGGATGTCATCCACGCCCAGGGCCTGACCGATTGTTTGCGCCACGGCAAAATTATCACCGGTGAGCATGACTGTGCGTTGCAGGCCAGCCATTTTCAGGGCGGCAATTGTCTCACGGCTATTCCCCCGCGGCGGATCGCTAACGGCCAAAAAGCCGAGTAAACATTCGTTGGCCGTGATGAGCATGACGGTCTGTCCGGAGGCTTCGGCGGAGTCGATGCGCTGGCAAAACAGTTGGTTAGGAATTGGGTATTGGGTATGCGGAACTCCTGCTTCCCAATACCTGATCTCTGACCCTTTATTTTCGCTGTGGAATAGGCCGTGGCTGCCGATGGTGATTTGTGTCCCGTTGACTGTGCCGCGGATGCCGCGTCCGGGGAGATTTTCGACATCTTTGGCATCCAATTTGGGCAGGCTGCGATTTTGGGCCGCAAAAACTACAGCCCGCGCCAGCGGGTGGGTGCTGCGACGCTCGACGGCTGCAGCCAAAGCGAGCATTTCATTACAGTGGGGGCAATTTTCGGGGCTGCGCTCGCTGTGCTCGCTGTGCTCGCTACGCTCGCAGCACTCATCGGCGCAGACAATTTCGGTGAGTTCAGGGCGGCCATGTGTCAAGGTTCCGGTTTTGTCGAAGGCCATCACGCGAATATTTCCTAACGCTTCGAGATACGCACCGCCTTTAACCAGCACACCGCGCCGCGCCAGTGTAGCGATGCCGCTGACTACGGTGACGGGTGTGGCGATGACCAGGGCGCAGGGGCAGGCGATCACCAGCATGGCAAGCGCGCGGTAGAGCCAACCGTGGGCTTCGGGCGTGTCGAGGAAGGGCTGCCCGAAAAAAAGTGGCGGCACGGCAGCAATCAGCAGTGCGCCGACTACCACGGCGGGTGTATAGATGCGCGCAAAACGGTCTACGAAACGTTGAGTGGGGGTCTTCTGCGACTGGGCCTCCTCGACGAGGTGGATCAGCCGTGAGAGGGTGTTATCTTCGGCGAGATGGGTGATCTCAATTTCCAGCGCGCCGCCGCCGTTAATTGTCCCGGCGAAAACTTCGCTGCCGAGGGATTTCTCTACGGGCAGGCTTTCGCCCGTAATGGGGGCCTGGTTAACAGCGGAGGCTCCGGCGTGCACGATGCCATCCATAGGGATGCGTTCGCCGGGCTTGACCAGGATGATATCGTTGATCTTCAGCCCTTCAACGGGGATAATCTGTTCGTGCGTACCGCACCAGGGGCAGGCGCCGCTGGTGTAGACTGGTTTGTCATCGCGAGCCGACTCTTTTTCGGCGAAGCGATCGCCTCCTTTGCCAGGGGATTGCTTCGCTTTGCTCGCAATGACATCATCAGATAAAGGTCTTCCCAAATGTTCTTCGCAGTCGAGGCAGCTTGTCAGTAAGGTTGCTTCAGCGGGAGCCAGTAGCATCAGGCCGCGGATGCTGTCGCGGGCACGCTCCATTGTGAAGCCTTCGAGGGCTTCGCCGAGACTGAAAAGCACGATCACGGTGGCGGCTTCGCCATATTCGCCAATCACAAACGCGCCTACGGCGGCGAGGGTCATCAACAGGTTCATGTCGAGGCCTTGCCCAGCGCGTAGCGCGGCCCAGCCGGAACGCGCCGGAAAATACAAACCGAGTAACCCGCCCAGGGTAAACAGACCCACTTCGAGCGAGTCCGGAAGCCCCAGCCCCGAGGCCAGGAAAGCCAAACCAATGCAGAGCATTCCCAATAGAGTCAGGGCGTTGCGCGGGCGGCGAATCAAATCCAAAATCAAAGGCCAGCCGGAGAGAATCACAGGGCGCGCCCCGACTTCGGTCATCCCGTAGCCCAGCTTGCGAATCTGGCCGCGAATTTTCTCTTCGTCCAGATTGCCAGAAACCCGCATTTTGGCGACGGAAAAATTAACCTGGCAGAATTCCACGCCATCCAGCCCGGCGACGCCTTTTTCGAGAGTCAGGGCGCAGTCGGCGCAATCCATGCCGGTGATGTTGAGTTCGAGGGTACGGTTCATAAAGATATATTTACCGCGAAGACGCAAAGAACGCGAAGAAAAAACTTGAAAATCTTGGCGCTCTTGGCGTCTTTGTTGTGAAAATCATAACACTCCAGCGATGAGCCGCCAGACCTGAGCCACAAAAAACGTCACGGCGAGGCCCATGAAAACAGGCAGCAGGGTTGAGATCAGCGTCCATTTCAGGCTGCGGGTTTCTTTGTAGATCGTGTAGATGGTGGTGCTGCACGGGTTGTGGAGCAGGCTAAAAAGCATCAGGTTGACTGCTGTGAGCAGTGTCCAGCCCCCGGCCTGGAAGAGTGCGGTCATTTCGGCATTGGACTGAAGTTCGAACATCACGCCCGCGCCCGCGCCTACACCGGATGCGCCGGTGACCAAAACAGTGAGCATCAGCACAGTGGGGATCACGATTTCATTGGCAGGGATGGCGACGATATAAGCGACCAAAATCACGCCGTTGAGACCGAGTAAAAGTCCGGCGGGGTTGAGAAAATTAATCAGATATTCGGCGATGCTGATGCCTCCGAAGGTGATATTAGCCGAAAGCCAGATGATGGCCCCCGCGGGCAGGGCGAAAATAATCGCGCGCCACAGCACGATGAGGGTGCGGTCGATCACCGAGGTGTAGATCGTCTGCCAGATGCGTGGCGGGCGATAGGGTGGCAATTCCAGGCTAAAGGTGGAAACTTCGCCGCGCAACACCGTGCGCGAAAGCCCCCACGAGACGAGGAAACTGAACAGCACACCCAGCACAGCAATTGCCACCACTGACATTGCCGAGAGCAATCCTGCCAGATGCGCCGGAACCAGCCCGCCGATGAAGAGTGTGGCGATAAGAATTTGCGTCGGCCAGCGCCCGTTGCACAGGGCGAAATTATTGGTGATGATGGCGATCAGGCGTTCGCGCGGGCTGTCGATGACGCGCGTGGCGACCACTCCCGCGGCGTTGCAGCCAAAGCCCATGGTCATGCTGAGGGCCTGCTTGCCGTGCGCCCCAACTTTTTGGAACATATTATCCAGGTTGAAGGCTACGCGCGGCAGGTAGCCGTAATCTTCAAGCAAGGTGAACAACGGGAAGAAAATTGCCATTGGCGGCAGCATCACGCTAATGACCCAGGCCGTCGCCAGATACATGCCATCGAAGAGCAGGCCGTTGATCCACCAGGGCAGGCCGATGGTAACGCCAAAACCTTTTAAGATCGGTTGGAGCGTATCCAGCAGCAGCCAGCTCAGCCAGCGGGAGGGAACATTGGCCCCCGCGATGGTCAGCCAAAAAACCAATGTCAGCAGCGCCAGCATCAGCGGGAAGCCAAAGGCGCGGCTGGTGACCAGGCGGTCGATGGTGCGGTCGAGGTCGAAACGCGGCTTTTTCTCGGGGCGGGTGATAGCCCGGTCGGCGATGCGCGCCGCTTCGGTATACATCGATTCCATTAAATGTTCGTGAAAATCGCTGCCCACTTCCCAGCGTAAAGCCTGGGCAGTTTGCAGAATGTCTTCGGGGGTTGTTGTTTGTGTAGTCATATAATTGATTACTGCTTATTGATTCCCAATCACCTGCATTTGTGCCGCTCGCTGGGCTAAATCGCCGTGGCTAAGATCGCCGAGTTCGCCTTTTTGAAGGGCTTCGGCAATTTTTTCATCGCCATCCAGCAGGCGCAAGGCTACCCAGCGGGCGTTGGGCAGGTTGGGATATAGCGCTTCGATCTGCGTGACAAGTTGCTCAACGGCATGTTTTAGCGCCGGGGATTCGTAGCGCACGCGATAAGGTTTACCCATCGTGGCGCCAGAAGCTACATCGTGGATGGCCTGCAAGAGCAGATCCATGCCATCTCCATAGCGAGCTGCTGTGGGTACAACGGGCACCCCCAGGTCGCGCGCCAGCCGCCGGTCATCCACAGTCAGTTTATGGCGGCGGACTTCGTCCATCAAATTCAGGCAGACCACCACCCGGTTCGTAATCTCCATCACTTGCAGCACCAGGTTCAGGTTGCGCTCCAGGCGGGTAGCATCCACCACCACCACCGAAACATCCGGCTGCCCGAAGAGAATAAAATCACGCGCAATTTCTTCATCCAGGCTGGTCGCCAAAAGTGAGTACGTGCCGGGCAGATCAACAATTTTGTAGCGGCTATTGCCATACTCAAAGCCCCCTTCGGCGCGCGTAACTGTTTTTCCCGGCCAATTGCCGGTGTGCTGACGCAGCCCGGTAAGGGCGTTGAAAACCGTGCTTTTGCCGGTATTTGGGTTGCCCGCCAGCGCGACTACAAAATCAGCATCCCCCATATCTACGCCTAATTTCAATAAATGTGCCGCATTATGCACCGGGCAGGTTTCGCAAGGCGCGGCGGTGGAGGTTGGTTTGGGAAGTGTTTGTTCAGTCATATTGGTGTTCCAGTAAAAAGACATCGCACGTTTTGACGTCGGATGTCAGCTCTCATCATTCTCGCGCAGGATTCGAATCTGATCGGCCTGTGCTGACCGCAATGCAATCAGCGCGCCGCGCACGCTATACGCTGCCGGGTTACCGCTGGGGCTGTTCATTGTGTTTTGGATTAGCGTTCCGGGCAAAATGCCTAGATCCATCAAGCGGCGGCGTTCCGCGCCCCGGAGACGGGGTGTGAGTCCGATAACCCGGCCCTGCTCACCGGGGGCGAGGCTGGTGAGGCGTTCGCCAAGCTGATCTTGCTCCCGCGGCTCTTCGGGCAGCAGTTCCAGGCCTACATTGGCTGCAATTAACGGGGCCAGCGTATGCTCGTCGCCGCCGCTCCAAAAGCGGATGCGCTGCGAAGATGATTCTGTTACGCGCACCGTCATGCCTACATGCAGCCCCTCGGCCACCAACTGCGCGTACACGGCTTCTGGCTCATCTTCAATGTGGACGATGCGGGCGGGCTTGTTGGCCTCAAGCGAGGATAAAGGAATACGCTCGCGATATACAATTTCGCCGCGTGCCGTCGGGATGGGGTCGCCGTGTGGATCGTGGGTAGGGTTGCCCAACTGTGCTGCCAGACGGCTGATTTCAGCCGGGCTGAGTTCATGTTCATATAAATCAGCCTGCCCGTGCCATTCGGCTTCACCAAAACCGGTGGCGTCGGCCAGATAGCGTTCCCACAAACGATGAGCGCGAATAATTTGCAACGCATAAGCGCGCCCCGAGGCTGTCAGATGAAAATTGGCGCCGTCAACAGCTACTAGTTGCCGCGCTTCCAGCTTTTCGAGCAAACTGGCAATTTCATCCAGGCTGAGATTCAGCGATCCTGCCAGGCTTTTTACCGTTGGGCGGCGATCATGAATTTCGCATTGATGAATATGTTTGAGCGCGTCTTCCTCGAATACACGTTCGGTCATTCGGCGGGAGCGCTGCCAGCGCCAAAACAGACCGCGTTCGGGGCGAAAAAACCACACCGCGAGCAGGGTTATAGCAAAAGCTACAAGTAAAGAAATCAGTGGGTTGGGCATAGTGAATTGAGTAACAGGGATTGGGTAATTAGGGTTTATCCTAATTGCCTGATGCCTGTTTTATTTCCTCTGTCGATAAAGATTTGGGTCTACCACGGCGAGCATAGCCTCGGTATCGAGGCTGCCCCCTAAAAATTTGTTGATAGCTTCAACCTGCGGGCGCGGGTCGCTGAGCATAGCGTTGTAATCCACATCGATATATTTCAATCCGGGTTGTTTTTTCATCCACTCTTCAACTTGGCGGACGTGTTTCTCGAAGAGCAGCGCCATTGTGCCGTCATCGACTTTGTTTTCTTCGCCGCGGCGTTCGAGCATTTTACTCTGGGAGGCCAGCACCTCCCCAATATTGCGGCGCATGAAGAGTACGCGGTAGTCATACTTCGGGGGGAGTTCCACCAATAAAGCGCCGATCAACTTTACGGCCTTGCCCTGCGCCTCCGGCAACCAGGCCGCATCCCCATCTTTGAGTTTTTTGGCGCGCTCAAACTCGTAATATCCCTTGGGGTTGTCCACATCCGCCTCACGAATTTGATCCGTCAGTGGGGGAATACCGCCAGCTTCGAGCATTTTCATCGTCATCGAGGTACCCGAACGCGGCAGGCCAGAGACGATGATGATCGGGTCAGTTTTTATAAAGAGTTTTTTAAATAATCTCATATAGATTCCAATGACAGGAGGCAGAAGACGGGGATTTCTGTCCGTCTTCTGCCTCTCGTCCACGGTCTTTTATTGTGCTTGTACTAATATCTCACGCACTGCGGAAACGCTCTTTTTCGTCAATGCCATTCCTGCCAGTGCGCCATCGTTATCGCCTTCTACAATGCGCCGCCCCAGGCCGGAATGCCGCCACATTTTTAGGTCTTCTTCGATGGGTGAGCCGATGAGGTCTTCCCGGAAAATTTTGCCATCTTCAAGCACGATGACACGGTTGGTCTGGCGCGCTACGGCCGGATCGTGGGTAACGACGATGAAGGTTGTTCCTTGCGCAGCGTTGATTTCGTGCAGCAATTTCATCAGGGCGCGCCCGGCTTCGGTATCCAGGCTGCCGGTTGGCTCATCCGCAAGGATCAGCGAGGGCTTGTTAGCCAGGGCGCGCGCAACAGCCACACGCTGCCGTTGCCCGCCGGAAAGCTGATTGGGCAAATGCCGCATCCGGTCGCCCAGGCCAACCATCTCCAGTAGTTCTTTAGAGCGTTTACGACGGGCGATGAGATTTACCTGCCCCATCATGGGGACTTCGACGTTTTCGCGCGCGCTCAGGGTGGGGATGAGGTTGTGAAGTTGAAATACAAATCCGACGGTTTGGGCGCGGAACGTATCTTTGTTGCGGATTTTTGTCAAATCTTGCCCGCTGATGAGTACTTGCCCGCTGGAGGGTTTATCCAGCGCGCCGATCATATTCAGCAGCGTGCTTTTGCCGCTGCCGCTTGGCCCCATCACAGCGATGAACTCGCCGCTGTGGATTTTCAGGGTGATCCCATCCAGAGCACGAATTTCTTCGCCGTCGCCGTAAATGCGCGTCAGATCGCGAATTTCAATGAGGGTGGGGGATGAGTTTTCAGTCATGGGTGATTCCTTCATCAGGTGACTTTGGGTAACCAGGCATTTGGTTTCCTAATCACCAGATCGCCTAATTACCTATTCGCCAAGTTCAATGTCTACAAATGCGGTCATTCCCCAACGCAGGCCGACAGGCACTTCATCTAACTCGATGAGCACGGGATAATTTACGCCAGAGCCTTCAGAATCTTTGGGAGCGATGCGCACCACGGTGCCGTTAACAAGCGCTTCGGGCAGGGCATCGAAAGTGACAATCGCGATATCACCAATTTTGATCTGGGCAACATCAATTTCGTTCAGATCCGTAGTTTCTACCTGCATGTGGTTCAGATCGGCCAGCAAGATCACAGGCTGCCCGGGGGACACCCATTCGCCGGTGTGAATATTCAGGTTGCCGATCGTGCCATCAAAAGGCGCGTTCAGCACTAAATCATCCAGGGCGGCTTCGGCGGCGGCCAGTTGTGCTTCGGCGTTGGCCAGGCGGGCTTCGGCTACAGCAATATCATCTGGATCAGGCCCTTTTTGCAGAGTTTCGTGTTCACGCTGGGCAACAATCAGTTGCGCCTGCGCCAATGCCAGATCGGATTCCGCTTCGGCAATATCCAGGTCGTCGCCCGTGCCAGTGAGGGCGTTGTAGAGACGTACGGTGGCATCATAATCTTTTTGAGCCTGTGCCATGCGGCTGAGATAGTTGGCGCGAGTGAGGTTGTCTTCGGCTTTATCTTCGTAAGGTTCGTAATCTTCCTGTGCTTTGTCCAGCTTGTCTTTTGCCAGAATCATATTGGCATAGGCCTGGTCAATATCGGCTTGTACGGCAATACGGTGCAGGTTGTTGATACGGCGTTCAGCATCTTCGATGGCTAACTCGGCATCGGCAATGCTTTGCTGGGCTTTGGCCTGCGCCAGTTCAGGGTCATCGTAGAGCGCGTCGAGTGCTTGTTGTGCAGAAACAACTTCAAAGCGGGTAGCTGCGATGGCGGCCTCCAGAGTTTCTGTGCCTTCAAGCCGGACGAGTATCTGCCCGGCGATGACAATATCATCTTCGCCAGCCAGCACTTCGGCGACAACACCGCCAGTTTTCATACTCAGCGTGGCTTCCTCGGCAGGCAATAGCTTGCCTGTGGCGCTCACCACGGGGGTAAAATTCTGCACCACTGGCTCCGGGGTAGCGGTCTCAACGGTCTGAGTGGGCAACTCACAAGCGGTGAGGGTTAGTAATCCAACAACGATCAATACAAACAAACTTCTTTTCTTCACAGTGTTCTCCTTGATTTTTAGTTACTGCTCGGGCTTACGCCTCCGCAAAAAAGATTTCGCACAAAGATGTGTGCGGCTTTTTATTCATACATCAATGCTTCAACAGGCTGCAAACGGGTGGCCCGCAGGGCGGGATAAATGCCACCGACCAGACCCAGCAATAAGGCTACGATGATGGCCCGTGTGAAAATATCAATTTCCCAGACGGGGGTGAGGGCGCTGCCCAGCATGGGGATATTACCGAGCGCGTAACCCAGGCCAAGCGCAACTCCGATGCCAACGATTCCGCCAAAAATACCAAGTAGTAGCGATTCTTGCATAATCATGCCGAGAATTCGACGGCGACGCCAACCCAGGGCACGTAAAACGCCGATCTCGCGGGTGCGTTCCAGTACGGCCATGAGCATAGTATTCATCACGCCAACCCCGCCGACGAAAATTGCCAAAAAGGAAATCGCGCCCATCATCGCATCCATGCTTTGCATATCGGGCATCTGATCGGCGAACTCACCGGTGAGAGCGGCATGGATTTCAGGATATAGCGTATTGATCTCTTCGACCACAGCCGCAGCCTGAGTTGTATCATTTAACTTAACCATGTACAGACTGACTTTGCGCGGTTTTCCGGCGAAGGTTTGCGCGTCTCGTAAAGAGATAACGCCCCCCATTTCTTGCCAGCCACTGCCGCTCTCAAAAATACCCACGATCCGGAAACGGGTATTCCCAATCTCAATCGTGTCGCCGACTTCTTTGTGCATGGCATCGGCGATCATACGGCCGAGCATCATTTGATGGTTGCCGCTCAAGTATTCGCCCTCGGTGACGTTGAAACGCTGAATACTGTAACTGTGAGGGGCGTAGCCCTGCAAGATGAAGAACATGCCCGCATCGGGCAACGCAGTGGCGGTAAAAATTAGCCCGCTGGCGCTTTGCACTTCGGGCAGCAGGGTAATTTTATCGCCGACGCGCTCGTCAATGGTGCTGTAGCCGGTATCGGCAATCCCAGCCTGGCGGATCATAATTTCGGCATCGCCGCCCATTGTACCAATCATATCCATCGCGCCGCGTACAATCGCTTCAAGTGCCATGATGCCGCCTACGGTGATACCAATCGCGCTCAACGCCAGCAGGGTACGGGAGGTGCGCTGCCACAGGCTTTGAACAGCCATTCCCCCGATGGGTAGGCGCCGAATTTTTCCGGCGCTGCCGCCCTCGTAACGTAAGGCTTCTACGGGCGGCAGGCGCGAGGCGCGCCAGGCCGGGTATGCGCCACCAACAAAACCGAGCACCAGGACAGTGATCAGGGCTTGCTGGAGTACCGCCGGAGTAACATTTTGAGCTGTTGCGCCGAAGAAACTGGTGAAATCGGAGGATGCAATCAGCATCAACCAGCCCAAGCCGATACCCAGCAGGCCGCCCAAAATGCCCACCAAAAGCGATTCGCCCAAGATCATGCGCATAATGCGCCATTTTTTCCAGCCCACCGAGCGCAGCACGCCGATCTCGCGGGTGCGCTCCATTACAGCCATCAATTGGGCATTCATCATACCCACGCCGCCGATAACGATTGCCAATCCGGCAATTGCCCAAACATAGCCCCCCATGGCATCGCCCATAATTTGCTGGTCGGCGTAGGCCTCGGTAGTGCTGAGTAAATAATTGGGCCACAGGCGCAGGGCGCGTTGTTCAACGCGTTCGCTGAGCGCAGAGTCTTTGAGTTGAATATAAAAAACACTCACCTGCCGCTGCCGTCCCAATAGTTCCTGGGCATCTTCCAGACGCAGGATCGCGCCGCTGTCTTCCATGGTTTGGCCGGTTTCGTAAATACCAATAATGCGGAAGACGCTGTCGGTCAGGCGCAGGGAATCGCCAGGATGCTTGCCGAGAATCTCGGCGGCTGATGCTCCGAGCAGCATGGGGTTGCCGCGGCTGTATTGTGCTTCGCGGCTATCCAGGGCTACCCCTTCGATGATTTTGAAGCGACTGAGCAGAAAACTATCTTCCGGGTAGCCAAAAGCGAAGAAATAGGGCACACCATCGGTTTGTACCAGCCCTTGCAGCATACCGCTGACGGCAGCAACTTCCGATAGATTCTCCAACTCAGCGCCGACACTTTCATCGACGGCGCTCATGCTAACATCCATCGCATCGGGCTGGCTGAGTACGAGATCAGCTTTGCCGCCAGTGAGAAATGAATCGTAGCCCGCCTGAAAACCATCTGCCAGCGCCCCCATAGCAATAATCGCGGCTACGCCAATGGCAATGCTGAGAACGGTTAGAAAAGTGCGGCCTTTTCGGCGAAGTAAGTTTTTGAGGAGCATAGGTTTTTCCTGATTTTAGGGTTGACAATAGCCCTATTATGCTGCGCTTGTGCGTCGGGCCTCCCCACAAAATATGGGGGTTTTAGTCTTGCCTAAATTTTTTTGATCTCCGGGATGGTCAGCAAATGAAAGGCCAGTGTAGACATCCAGGGAGCTTTACGCAGTTTGGTATTGTCATCGCCCGCTTTGCCGCGTTGGGTGATCTCGCGGCAGTGGGCCAGTACAATTTCGTTGCTGAAATAATCTTCCAGGGCGGCTTCCCCGGTCAGGATTTCGCGCAACCCCAGTTTCATGTAAATTGTACTGACAATTTCAGAGACCCAACCTGCGCTGAGTACCAACTCGTCGGCCATATCGCGGATCGCCAGATTGAAGATCATTGCCAGGCGGATGATCTCGCGCTCGCGCGGGGTGAAGGCCGACCACTGGCGGCGGGCATCGAGAATATAACTCTCTGTGGGCAGGTCAGCCTGGGAGCGAAGATTCTGCACGCCAGGGGTGATGACACAATGCCCGGCAGCGACTTCGGCAACTGCCGAACCTAACGCGTAGAAAAGTTCATTTTTAAGTACATAACCGCCGCGCTGATGCTCAACGATATAATCATAAGGCCGTGGTGCAGCCTGGGTGCCGGTGAAGAGAATCGCCGGAGGGTCCGGCAATTCTTCGGTCAGGGCTGCCAACTCAAAAGGTAAATCGGGTGTGCCGGGCATCTCTGTGTCCAAGACGACTACATTCACGCGCCCTTCCATTTGGGCTATAAAATCGAGCAATTCGGCGCGGTTTGCCACTTCCCCAACCACGCGTGTGCGCCAGTCGCGCGTCAGCAGCAGCGACATCAGATCGCGGGCGTAGGGGTCATCTTCGATGATCAACACACGAATATCTTTAGCCATTTTCTTGCTCGACGAAAATTTGCCGGGTGATGCGCGGGCCGAGTACTACAGCTTTGGGCTGTCCATCTACCAGGATGGTGATATTGTTGTCAAAGGGGGTATAGCCAGTGACGATGAAATGCGCCTGCGGAACAATGCCTTGCTCGCTGAGGTAACGCAGCAGGTCGGGGTCGTTATCGCGTACGCGTTGAATAGTGCCACACTGATCGGGACGCATTTCTCGCAAGCTTAGCTTGGCATGTGAAGGCATCAGGAGATTTTTATCGGGAATTGGATCTCCGTGGGGATCGTGAGTCGGGTCACCAAGTGCCTCAGCAATACGAGCTTCAAATTCTTCGGAGATCACATGCTCCAGGCGGTCTGCCTCAGCATCAACTTTGTCCCAGGAGTAGCCTAAAGTTTCGTAGAGGAATAATTCTAGCAGCCGGTGATGGCGGATAATCTCCAGAGCGACACGTTCGCCCTCGGGGGTAAGAATTACGCCGCGGTGTTTGATATACTCGACGAGAGGCGGGCGAGTAGTGGAGAGTCGCTTGATCATGCCCGTGACAGATGCCGGGGCGATTTCCAGAACTTCAGCAATTTGTGTAGTGCTGGCGCGCCCGTGGGTCAGGCTCAAATCGTAGATGGTTTTGAGGTAATCTTCGACCGCGTGGGTGAGTTCATCTCGCATAATGCTAAATCCTTATTTAGGCTAGCCTAAATTTTGTCTGATTGTAGCCTACGTTTTTCTCCATGTCAAGATGTGAGCTTTTCCGCTGTGGACGAATATCCATACGCATTTACCCTGATTGCCCTACCCGGTTTTCTTGACAATCCCCTGCGATGCGTGTAAAATCTGGCCTGCGTTTGGAAAAACGCGTTTTGACATTGATGCCGAGATAGCTCAGTTGGTAGAGCACGCGACTGAAAATTGCGGTGTCGACAGTTCGATCCTGTCTCTCGGCACTCAGTCAAAAATGCTTCATGCGGGCGTAGTTAAGTGGTATAACGTCTCCTTGCCAAGGAGAAGGCCACGGGTTC